>CAZBQP010000137.1:0-3247 GCA_964494075.1 uncultured Clostridia bacterium | reverse complement strand
GGAGATTCCGGTATTATCACTAACGGTTGGACTTATGAAGAAAAATAACATCTTCCAAATTGTTAAATTTGCTTAGAAGAAAAATGAAATTTAGGAGTGACTTTATATAAGTTGCTCCTTTTCAATTTATAGCACCGCTTATAGAGAACTTGCGTCATTTGTGTTGCAATTTCTCGGTGAGTTAGGCTTTTCTTATGTCAAAAAATAACGATGAGATGAACGCAAGCGGCAGATGGTTTTGGTTTGAAAATCGGTCTTGAGGGTGAAAAGGAGTTCAAATCAGCACTCGCATAAATAAATCAGATTTTTTTCTTTATAATGTGTATCTTCCTATAACACAACAAGCAAGTTCTCCTTCAAACCATGCAAAATGCGCTAACAGGACGGAATTCTCTTTGGTGAAAGTGTTTTGCAAGGATTTTATGGGGCAACTTTCAACATAGTGCACGGTAAAAAGATAGCACTCGCTCTAAACGATTGTACGATAAAAGAAATTTGTTACGGAGAATTTTACGACAAATAAGCAAAAACTTTCTCCACACAACGTCAAACATCCCCTCTCCTTTCCTCGTTGCCACCTTAGCCTATATATACGAAAAATACAGGACTGCGCACCTTTTCATGCGTCGTCCTGCTTTTTTTAATAAAGAAAAGCACTTTGCCCTTGTTTGCAAAATGCTTTCCGTCTTTTAAAAGTTTTATAAGCATCCCACCGTTATCCCGTCGGAAATATCCGTTTGATAACAAGTCGCTTTATACCCCGTTTCTGCTTCGTATGCTTTACATACGTATCTTTCAAATGCTTCTATGCTGTCCTTTCTTACCAGGGAAATCACACAACCGCCAAACCCTGCACCCGTCATTCTCGCACCTGCGCAAGCGGGATATTGCTGTGCAGCATAAGCGAGCGAATCCAACTCCTTGCCCGTCACTTCGTAAAGTTTGCTAAGCGAATCGTGAGACTGGTTCAAAAGCTTTCCCAAGCCCTCGATATTCCCTTCTTTCATTGCTTTTGCCGCAACTTGTACACGCTCACATTCCTTCACCACGTGCGTCACTCGATCTCGTATCTTTCCGCTCAATACAGAAGCATACTTTTCGTATTTCTCCATCGTCAAATCGGCAAGACATTCGATGTTGGTATATTCTTTGAGGATTTTCAAGCCTTCTTCCGTCTCCATGCGGCGCTCGTTATATTTGCTCTCAATCAGATTGTGCGGTTTGTTGCTGTTGAGAATTACCAAAGCGTATTCGTCAAGATCCACGGACACAAATTCCCTTTCCAACGTCTTGCAATCGAGCAAGATTGCGCATCCCTCTTTGCCGCAAGCAGAAACGTACTGATCCATAATACCGCAATTCACCCCTGTGTACTCCCGTTCTGCCTGCTGTGCTTTCAACGCCACGTCCACGGGATCGAAGGGCTCCCCTGCCACCGTCGCAAGTGCTGCAATCGTGGACACCTCAATCGCTGCTGAAGAAGAAAGTCCGCTGCCAAACGGCACCGTGCAATCCTGCAACATATCACATCCGACGATCTTATGCCCTGCTTTTTGCCACATCAGGGCGCTGCCTGCTTGATAATTGCCGTATTTCAACCCTCGATAGTCTTCCAACCGATCAATATCAAGTGTCACTTCATCGGGCAAAGTCGTCCACTTCAGACGAATCGTATTCGTGCCGTTGGGACGAACGTACACGGTATTTTTCATAGCAAGCGCCACGGGCAGCACCTTGCCGCCGCAATAGTCCACGTGTTCTCCGATGATATTCACACGTCCTGCCGCCGTCACCTTATATGAATACTCGTGCTTGTTCATACTTTTTCCTCGATTTTTCAAAATTCATTCCCGTAGAAAGAACAAAGCTATGGCAATTTCGCAATTAATCTTTTCGATAGCCCGTAGGGTTCATAGACTGCCACTTCCAGCTGCTCGAACACATTTCGTCAATGCCAAGTTTCGCTTCCCAACCAAGCTCTGCTTTTGCCTTGCTTGCGTCGGCGTAACACTCCGCAATATCACCTGCCCTTCTGGGCTTTATAGCGTAAGGGATCGAGTGACCGCAAGCCTTTTCAAAGGCATGCAACACGTCCAACACACTATATCCGACGCCCGTGCCCAAATTGTAGGTGTATACACCGCTCTTTTCAATCTTATCAATCGCCACCACGTGCCCTTTGGCAAGGTCCACCACGTGAATGTAATCACGCACACCTGTACCGTCAGGGGTAGGATAGTCGTTGCCAAATACACCTAATTCGGCAAGTTCACCGATTGCCACCTTGGCAATATAAGGCGTTAAATTGTTAGGAATCCCCTTCGGATCTTCCCCGATTAAGCCGCTTTCATGCGCACCCACGGGATTGAAATAGCGGAGCAATACCACCGTCCATTCAGGATCAGCCTTTTGTACGTCCGTAAGCATAATTTCTTGGAAATACTTACTCGTTCCATAAGGATTTGTCGTACCCCCCGTCTTGCAAGTTTCCGTCAACGGCAACACTTCAGGATCCCCGTACACCGTAGCAGAAGAGGAAAATACGATTTTCTTACAGCCGTGTTCACGCATAGATTGCAACAATACGAGGGTGCCATTCAAATTATTGTCGTAATATTCCACCGGTTTTACACAGCTTTCCCCTACCGCTTTAAGCCCTGCGAAATGAATTACCCAATCAATTTGATTCTCCGTAAAAATCTTATCGAGGGCACATTTATCTCTGACGTCTGCTTTATAAAATTTCACCGCTTTCCCGGTGATTTTCTCCACACGGTTCAAGCTTTCCTCACAGGAGTTGGAAAGGTTATCTACCACTACCACACCATAACCACAGTTGAGCAGTTCCACGACGGTATGGCTGCCGATATACCCGGCACCACCCGTAACCAAAATATTTTTCATTTTTTAATTCTCCTTCTTTGTCGAAAATGTCTTCTTCAAAAATTCCAGACATCTTCATGATTTTTAAGTGATTTTTGAAGAATGCAACGAAATACAGTCCGTCTTTCCAAGCAGTTTAACAATGAAATCGACAAAAATCGACAAAACTCGTCGCAAAAAAACAACCTATTTTTATGCATTTATAGTATACTACACAATGTTCATCCTGTCAAGTATTTTTGCAAATACTTCCGCCCCCCTAATTCCTTCCAGTTTTCCTTGGAAAAATTTTACAATTTTTACAGATTATTATTGCATTTTTGATATTTTAGCTTGTTATTTGTCGATATTTATGGTATAATAC
>CAZBQP010000136.1:0-3328 GCA_964494075.1 uncultured Clostridia bacterium | reverse complement strand
ACCCCCTTCCGTGCCTCGCTCGGAAAACTCATAAATTTTGTGATCGGACTTCGTGAACAAACACTTGCCCCCATCGTCTTTATTAAACATAGGAAAAAAATTCGTATAATATCCGCTTTCTTCCCCCTCGTAAAACACCAACGTTTTGTAGTCCGTATCCGTCATGTATCGCAAGAAAACCCTTCCTGCAAATGTTGCGCCGCTTTCCAAGAATGTCTCTTGTTTGGGACAGATTGCAAACCCGTCCAACACCCGTTTTGCTCCTTTTCCGTCAAAATGATACACACCGTCCGATGCGAGAAAATAAATGCCGTGTCCTCCTGCACAAACGCTTTTCCCGTAAATTTTGCCGCCCGTATACGGCAACTGCTCCGCAGAAAAATCTTTCACCGATCCTTTCACGTCCATACGCAAAATGCCATACTCGAAAAAGAGATATAAACGTTCGTCGTACACCTGCATCGCCACCAACATACCCCCGACGTTGGGAAAGCGAATGAGTCCGCCGTCGTGAATGGACGGCGTGAAATCCTGCACGTCTTCAGGTTCGGAACACGCCACCGAAGAGGGCTTAACGCCAACGAACATACGATTCGCAAAGAAACACCCCACGTGATTCATGTCGTCGATTAACGCCATTTCAAAGGAATCGTTCTCCAAAAGAAAGGTGCACGACGCATCGCTGAGTATGGCAAGCTTATATCGAGAATCAAGCCCGGCAAACTGTACAATCCCCGATACCGCCATGCCCATCGTGACCTGCGTAAATTCCCCGTCCAAAGTACTTTGCAAGAAAAAATCCCCCTCGTCCGTCAAGATGCCGATACGCTCGATATACGTCTTAGTCTCATTATTCAAATCCTTACGAATGACGATATGTGTAATCGTTTCATCGGGGCAGGTATGCGTTGAACCGTCACTTTTCAAAAGCGGCGCCCCACCCATTCCCGATTTCAGCATACCAAAACGACAATCACAGTTGATGCTGTTTTGTGAAAAGAGCACATTCCTCCCTCTCTCTTGCAGAGAGAAAGAAAGCGCCACCCTCTTTTTTATTTCTTTCCCGATTGTAGCCATCACACCCACCTTCTCGAACGAAGTCGCTTATATTTATTCCCACGGAATACGCCCTCAATCTCTTTTTTATATTTTTCTTCCCATGCGGCAGCCTCCGACAACCTTCCCTCCGACAAGCAGTACTCTGCCAGAATCCCGTGTTCGAGTACGGACGGCAAGGTGAAATCGCTGTCGTCTTCAATAGTTTTGACATTCGGCGTATAGGTGTACGTAATTTTGAGCTTGCCCGATGCCGCTTTCAGATAGCGCGGGTACGCTTTATACGGAACGGATACACCCGCTCCGTTTTCCACTCCCAAAATACGAATGGGATCGTAGGTCAACGCCGAATACTCCACCTCGTCATCCACGGTGAGCAGCTCGTCCTCGGCATAAAGCGGCAAATATTCGAGCGCAAGACTCCGTTCCACTCGGTTAAAACAGGCAAGCAGAAGTTCTGCCTCCCGTTGCAAAGCGGTATCTTCCCCCTCGAAAAATGCGGAAACCCCCTCTTCAAACCCCAGCGATTCCGCCGCCGAGAGCACAACCTCTTTCACTTTCATATTCTTCCTCCTTTTTATCATGTAAACGGCACGTCCGAGTGGCTTTTACGCACACTCGAATGCGCCGTTCTCCGTTTACGCCTCGGTAATGCCGCTCAGCATGCCCTGTCCGGCAGGACGATCACACATGAGTTCTGCATACTTCACAAGGGTTGCCGTATAGACGGGTTTTCCTGCAATCTGCTTTAAGATTTTCCCGTCCTCGCTCTCCAACCATTGCCAATCGCAAAGCTGATGGAAAGCAAAATCATCCGTGTTCAACAAATACATGGTACCGTCCGGGCAGAATTTATCCGCAACAATGGGAATACCGTTGAAGCTCATCGCATGGAAGCCGCCTTCAAGCTCCATCGTGGGAAGCATCGTCTTAAACGACTTGAAGTATTCCGCCAACGCACGTCTTACACCCCAAGAACAAACGATGAAATTGACCTGGCTGCCAGAATTTTCTTCAATCTTGTCAATGGCAGTTTGAATGACGTTTTCGGTAATCGAGCCGACATCCTCTTTCATATACGGCTGCATTGCGGAATACGTTCTATCCACGCCGTACAAAGCGTTCTCGGAAAAGATTGCACCCAACCCCGTAATTTCATTTCGAATGGATTCCTGCACGTAAATCTGGCTATTCGCAGGCAAAATGGCGTCACTGAGCGTGTTGCCGTCCAAAACAATTTCCGATTTTTCTCTATCCACGGAAAGAACTTTACGCTTCTGCGCCAAAGCAATCGACGAGCCGCTCGACGTACAGAAACTGACGATCATACCCTCTACGATCCCCTTCGTGCTGTTCATCTTGACGGTATTTCCATCTACCGAAACCACTTTCCCGAATCTACCCTTACCGTCGCCAAAGAGCATTCTGCCAAAGTTGAAAGAAGCGCTTTTCACAAGCGAAGTCATCTCGTCATTGAGCAAATTGACGAAAGAACCTTCGCTGTTCGCCGCTGCTCGAAGAGCCTTATCGGAAATTTCAATCGTGCCGTACAAATTCTTCAACGTCGCCACAAACTGCACGTATTCGTTTTCGCCGGCGGTAGGAAGAGTGCCCGTTTCCGAGCCTGCACCAAAACCACCGTTAATGCCCACACGCACCGCTTTTTTCACGTCCTTGCCCACCACGTTTGCGGTGGTACGTTTAATTCTCGCAAGTAAAGGATTGATTTTTACGTTGAGCGCATCCGTCACTGCGTCAAGATAAAAAGATTTTAATACGCTATCTGCTGTTTCAAGTGTTACCATAAATCATAATTCTCCTATTTTTTATTTGAATGATACCGAGCGAATACGCCGACGAGAGAAGCAAACAACTTCGAGCAAACAATCATTTTCTCTAAATCGTCCGTTTGCAACCGTCCTAAAAATTGTCAATTTAGCCCGCCGACCATTCACCTTCGTCGTTCCTTATTTGGCTTTCGGCTTTTTGAAATACAACAAAGCCATATTCCCGGCTTCCGAAATATTTTTCGGCTTTTGAGGTGGAGTCGCCAACAACCCCACGCCACCCGTCATAAGCGGAGCGCCCGATTTTCCGATCGACGCAAGATATTCGCCGATGATTTTCAGACGCACCTCTTCATCGCGGCACACCTGCTCGTAAAGGCTACCCGTTTTCATCCCGTCTTCCGATGCGACTTTCCCCGTCCTTTCCTCTTCCTTTCGAGCAGATTCCGCATCCAAAGAAACACTCGTCACAGACATGGTACCCA
>CAZBQP010000135.1:0-3379 GCA_964494075.1 uncultured Clostridia bacterium | reverse complement strand
TTATTTCCTGTCACAATCATGTAAATTCCCAACGCAACGACGACTGCACACGTACCTGCCCCCGTCAAAGCGTTAAACATTGCCACGTCCACACCCTCCGCTCCAAAACTGTGGAACATCGCCGTCTGCAAAGCCAACACGGACACTGCCGTATCGGCAAGGTTGACATTTCTGAGCGTTTGCAAGGTGTAATCATCCGTCCGTTTCGCCTTCATGAAATTGCGAAGAGACATCACCACCTTAATCGTCGTGTACAACGCCGACACATAAATCATGATGCCGTTCTTTACAAATCCACCTTCATCCAGCACCATTTGCCCGATCGCAATCGACAAAACGGACATGGTGGCGACGAGCAAAATACCGCAATTACGATACTTTCTCGCCTCGACAAGCTTTTCTCTCTCCAACTTGCCGCCAATTTCCCGTCGACGATAATGCAATACGCCGGCACGCATACTCACAAGGAAAATATAATACCCGGCAAGGGCAGCGTGCCAAATGGGCGAAATCCGCAAAAATGCAATCACGATATTATACGCCGCATAGAACAAGGTCAACGACATTGAACCGGTAGAAAAGAGCAACGTCCTGAAATCGTAATTATGCACCAACTCTTTCGTGACCGTTCTCTCCTCCAGCTTCGCCCTCGTCCAATGTATAAGCCGTTGCACCACCTTGGCAGCAACGATCGTATACACCGAATACGCAAGCGTAATGGCGGCGCACGCATAAGCCACGTATGAAATAAGCTCCATCGTCAAATTATCGTGAGCAATCACGAGCATCACCATCGACCAAATTATGCAAAGAAAGGTGACGGGATAGAGCACGACGAGCATCGCTACACTCGGTTTTTTCAATTTTTCAAACAGTCTATTCCACATTCATTTTCCACGATACGGCAAACGTGCTGCCTTTGCCGAGTTCACTCTCCACCGTTATTTTTGCGCCCAACAGCTCGACGACTTTTTTCACGAGCGCCAAACCCAGCCCGTTCCCTTCTTGTGCGTGCGACGTGTCCACCTGATAGAATTTATCAAAGATACGTTTTCCCGTCTCGGGAGAAATGCCGCAACCGGTATCCGACACTTTTACGACGACGATTCCGTCCTCATTTTTGAGCGTGATCGCAACCCTGCCCCCCTCGTCCGTGAATTTTATAGCGTTGGAAACGAGGTTGTTCAACACGATTTCCCAGTACACTTGTGCAGAGCAAATCTCCACTTCCTCCAAATCGCATTCCACGTCGATCTTCTTTTTTTCGATTTTATCTTCCAAACCGATCACGGCGTTTCCCACCACTTCTTCCAAGCGGAAACGCCCCGTTGACAGCTTAATTTTATCGTTTTCAAGCTTGCTTAATCGCAAAATATTTGTGACGAGGTCACTCAAATTAGAAGAAGCTCTCCATAAAATATCCGAATATTCCTGACGTTTCTCCTCATCTTGCTCCGTTTTCAAAAGCAATGCATAACTCTTGATAACAGCAAGAGGCGTTTTCAATTCGTGCGAGACATTGGAAATAAAATCCGTTTTGAGCATTTCCGATTTCCCGAGTGCCTCGGTCATGACGTTGAGGTTCTCCATAATACAATCAAATTCATCGTATTCGAGGTACCCATGTCTTTGTTGAAGGCGCACAGAGAAGTCTCCCGTCGCAATTCTTTCAGTTGCCGAAAGAATTTGTTCCACCGGCTTATCCACCATAATCTGCCTACGCATCACGTCGATAATTGTCCAAAGAATGGACAAGAAAATCACGACGAGAAGCATGACGATTGCCACGACTTTTTTATCTCCTCCCGTCTGCTCATCCACGAATCCATACGTGAAGAGCGCCACGGAAACCGTTACTGCCATCGTTATGAAAAAGAGTAAAACCCCCGACGTACTGAATTGCGTTCCTTTGCGTTTCATCGAAGCACCGCCTTATAACCCAAACCGTACACGGTGAGAATGTCAAATCCGTCACACACACTCGTTTTTTCACGAAGCTTCACCATATACACGTCCACCGTACGAGAGGTAGCGGAAGAATCGTAATCCCAAAACTCATCCATAAGCGCAGAGCGAGTAAACGTCTTTTTGGGATAGGACAACAATTTGAATAAGAGATTAAACTCCCTCACGGTCATGGGCATTTCCTCGCCGTCCACATACGCCGTGTGTTCCTCAACGTTCATGGTCAAATTGCCAACTGTGAGCGTCTTGCTTTCCGCAATCCCTGCACGGCGGAGCATCGCACCCACCTTCATCACAAACACGTCGATATCGAAAGGTTTAACGACGTAATCGTCCACGCCAAGTTTATAGGCATACAGTTTGGATTCTTTCTCGTCCTTTGCCGTCATAAACAAAATCGGCACGTCTTTGTTGATAGCACGCACCTCTTGCGCAAGGGCGTATCCGTCCATAACGGGCATCATAATATCGCTGATAATCATGGAATACGAGCCACCCAGGTATGCATCGAGCCCTTCTTGTCCGTTATAACAAGCGGTCACGTCGTAGCCATGTTCACGCAAACAGGTACACACCAGCCCGTTGATCGCCCTATCATCCTCTACTACCAGAATTTTTACCATGTCGTTCATCCTCGCTTATATACTACCATCTTTTTATTCAAAAAAGATTGCCGAAAAGTTAATAAATTGTTAAAAGTCAGCTCAACGAATAAAATTCGTGCTAATCTTCGTTTCTTTAATGGGCGCAACCCCTTCGAGCTTCCCAAGCTCAATACACTTCAACAACCACGCCATATTATGTCCGAGCACACGCATCGTCTGCAAACCTTCCTCGTCTTGAAGAGCTTCTTCGGCGGTGTTGCCGTGAATCTCGTTCCAGTAGTTAGAGCTTACAACGGGCATGTTGTTGATGGTGAAATACTTGTTGATAACCTCAAAAGTCGCACTTGCGCCTCCACGTCTGCAACTCACCACCGTCGCCGCCGGCTTGTAGGCAAATTTTTTGCTGCCGCTGTAAAACGCTCTATCCATAAGACTGACGAGTGCGCCTGCCGCCGAAGCGTAATACACGGGCGAACCAAAAACAAACCCGTCAAACTGAGCCGCCTTTTCCACAAACTCGTTGACGCCGTCGTTAATCACGCATTTGCCCATTGTTTTGCAAGCTCGACAGCCCATGCAACCGCCCGTCACCTTGCCCTTAATCTGATAAATTTCCGTTTGCACTCCGTTTTCGTTGAGTGCTTTTTCCACTTCTCGAAGAGCAGTGTACGTACAACCTTTTTCTCGACAACTTCCGTTTACAAGCAATACTTTCATAAAAAAATCTCCTTATCGTAATTGAATATTAAACTTATCTTCAATCCAGGAAATATCCGTCACCCACCCTTCTACTCGGTTTCGACGTAAAT
>CAZBQP010000134.1:0-3407 GCA_964494075.1 uncultured Clostridia bacterium | reverse complement strand
CTCTACGGAAGGTTTGGTAATTGATACCATCATTACCGGAAACTATGCATCGGAAAACAAGACTCTTTACGTTTCTACCGGTTATGTGACCAACTTTGACGGCCACACCTTCACGGTAGACGAAGTTGGCGAACACACCGTTCGCGTAACCTTCGCAGGCAAGACGATCGAATACACGATTATTGTGGAAGCGTAAACAAAAGTACAGATAGGTAAGTAAAAAAAGGAACGGGCAATGAAGATTGCCCGAATCCTGCCTAAATATACTTGCTTTTTTATCAATGAGCGGCGAGCTTTTTTCAAAGCTCGCTGCGTCCCTTTTTGTCTTTTTTTATATTGTATTGATTTACATCAGTTTGCAACGCATGAAGCGCAGACAAGTCGAATAAGTCTGGCGGAAGTGATAGGCGGTACAAAATAAAGCAGGTGGCATAGAAAAAAAATAAAAACGAGCGATGCTTAGGCAACGCTCGTTTGGGTACGTAAGTGTACGGAAGTTTTGGGTAGGTCAGTCGATGCGTTATGCGCCGAAATGAAAAATGTTAATCAAAAAGAGCCAGCTCATGCCGTAATAGGCAACGACGGCGACCAAATCGGTGATCGTGGTGATCAAAGGTCCCGACGCAACGGCAGGGTCGATTTTGATTTTTTTGAAGAAAAGGGGAATCAACGTGCCCACGGCGCTGGCAATCAACATGGCAAGAATGAGTGAAATGCTGATACAGCCGGAGACGGCAAAGGCGAAAATCGCCATTCTTCCCTTGAACAACATGATATACAACCCGATCAACAGGAAGGAAATCGCACCTAAAAACACGCCGTTACACAAGCCGATACGCACTTCCTTGAATACAAGATTGAATTTTTGTTGAAAGGAGAGATTTTCGTTGGTCAACACTCGTATCGTAACGGCAAGGGATTGCGTGCCGACGTTCCCTGCCATGTCCAAAATTAACGACTGAAACGCCATGATGATGGTGAGTTGTTCCACCACCTTTTCAAACGCACCAACCACGGCAGATACGAGAATGCCCAGCCCCAACAAGACGATCAGCCAGGGAATACGTTTTTTTATGCTCTGCGGCAGTGTTTCATTGATGTCTTCTTCCGACGTCAAGCCTGCCAACTTTGCGTAATCGTCGCCCATTTCGTCGTCCACCGCCTCAATGATGTTCTGCGAAGTGATGACGCCGAGCAATTTGTTGGAATCGTCCAGCACGGGAATGATACTTTCGGAATAATCTTTCAGCCTTTCGATGCAATCGGAAACTTGTTCGCTTGCGTATACGTAGGGGAAAGAGCCTGCAATCAAATCCTCCAACGGGGTGCGGCTTCTTGCCGTGATCAAATCTTTCAGGTCGATAGCACCGCAAAATTCGTTTTCTTCGTCCACAACGAAAAGAGTTGTGATGTTGTCGTTCTCTTCCGCTTGACGTACCAGCTCGTTCATTGCCTGTTTCACCGTCATGCCTTCGTGAATGACGATGCAATTCGTGGTCATTCTGCTCCCGATTTCGTCTTCATCAAACGAGGCAATGATGCGAATTTCTTTCTGAACGTCGTTAGGAAGCATGTCGATCATCAGCGCACGTTTTTCCTTTTCGATGGAGCGGAGGGCTTCGAGTGCCGTGTCCGTGTCGAGCTTTGCAAGAATTGCAACCGCTTTTTTGATCTCCATTTCGTTGAGGGAAGCGCCTGCTTGCTCCGCTTCAAGGTATTCAAAGACGTCTGCCAGCATATCCACGCTACACACTCGATAGAATTTTTTTCTTTCCGCAAGGGTAAGCAACGCAAGTGCGTCGGCAATATCGTTGCCGTGGTAATCTTCCAGCTTCCCAAGAATCGTCTTCGGTGTGTCGTTTCTTTGAATCAGCTCTACGATTTCGGCGGTATAGTCGGGCTTCACCGCCACGTTTTCCATTGTTGTAAGTTCTTTGTTTTCCATGTTTTCGTCCTCCTTTTCGTTGATTGTGTTCATTGTGTAGAAGGAACAAATGGGCATAAAAATACCGTAGTGCGTGAGGCAATACGGAAAATTTCAGAGTATAGCGGCGCAAAACGAGCCCGCTTTTTTTGCGTGCGCGTCAGTTTGCTATATAGAACGTACAAGGCAAAGCGTTGCCGACGTTCCAACCTTGGATAGATCTCTGCATAATCGTCCACTCGCCCCCGGATTATCACCGCTTGCCATTACGTTCACCTCCTTGTTTGCTTGATTTTGTTTAATTATAGCACGGGGAAAATGAAAAGTCAACGATTTGGAAAGAAAAAAGTTGTTTTTTTGCCTTATAAAATGTTGCAAAAAAAACATCCGACGGATCGGCGTCGGACGTTTTGGTTTGTAGGGATACGTTGCCATTATACACGGATACGTACGTAGGTGTCGGCGGAGCTGACTTCCACAAGGGTGAAGAGCTCGTGCTTTTTGATGTATTTTTTCAACGCCGCCATGCACGCTCGTGCGTTTTGAATATCTTCTTGGGAGAAGTTTGCCGTGTTGGTAAGCAACTTTAAGTCTGATTTTGCTCTTTTTCTAAACTTCTGTAATCTTTGTCCTAAACTTTCGCTCATGTTACGAGTTCTCCTTTTTTAATGGTCAATGAGCGGACTTTCATTGTGATACCATTGTAACACAAGTTTAGGAGAAAGAATAGCGACTATTTGTTTAGTTTGGTCAACCGCTCGTTGATTTTTGGTCAACCAAACGGTTAGTTTGCACTTTTACGCTTTTGAATGGATGTATAAACCAAATAGGGGATCAAAAGCAACAGGGTAGCGCCCAGATAAATTAAGCCGATAAGCAGGGGCATTGTCCACCAAGGGAAGCTTGTGCTGGAAGGCTCTCTGAAAAGCTCAATCACGCAAGCGATGGAACAATGCACGATCATGGCGCATATGGCAAGGGGTGGCAATGCAAATAAAATTTTGCCAACTCGATCTGTTTCTGCCGTGGGTTTAATTCTTATCATCCACCAAGCCAAAGCAAAGATAGAGATGGGAATAGTGTAGATAAGAGGAAGGTTAAAATAACTGTTTATCATATCCGAAAGGAATGCCTCGACGGTTACATGAACGACCATGGCGACGAAACTTGCTGCCAACAATCCGCCCAACACGTTATCTTCCATATGCCAACGAGGTTGCTCTTTTTTCCATTCACGACATGCCCAAACGGAGAGGAGAACGGGCAATCCGTAGGCAATAATATTCAGAGGAAGGCTTCCGTACGCATTTTGATGATAAATAATCATATACAAAATTGCCCAAACCAGTTGTCCTACGGTTGCCGCTATGGTAAACCAAAAGATCGTATCGATAAGAGTTTTTGTGTTTTTCATTTTTTTACTCCTTGAATACATTCCTCCCCCCCCCATTACAAGATTTTGCAGTGAGGGGGAGAGAGGCTG
>CAZBQP010000133.1:0-3448 GCA_964494075.1 uncultured Clostridia bacterium | reverse complement strand
CTATCTAATCGTCATCAATATTTTAGACAGTGTGGCAAGATATACGGCAGGTGTCTATTTAATTTCGGACGATAAGAGAATGATCAGCCCTAAAAAGGTGCTTTTAAGCCCTGCGCTCATTGCCTTTGTCTTGGGCATCGTGCTCAACTTGACGAATACTTGCGCTTTTGTTCCGCAAATTCGCAGCTATTCGGAATCGCTTAGCAATATGGTTACGCCCATTTGTATGACGATCTTGGGTATGAAGTTGGGTGGTGTGAAGTTGCTCGACTTGTTCAAATCTACCCGTATGTATTACGTAGCGGCGCTTAAACTGATTGCCGTACCGATTGCGGCGACGTTGTTTTTTTGGGGAGCGAGCCTTCTTTTGCATATGGGGACGGAGCCTGTTTTTGCGGCGTTGATCGCATTTGGAACGCCGACGGCGGCGCTGTCATCTGCATTTGCAGATCAATTCGGCGGAGACATGGAAGGTGCGGTGACCAACACGTTGGGGACGACGGTCTTGTGCGTTGTCACCTTGCCCGTGCTCTATATGCTGTTCAGTTTGCTTATTTAAGAAAAAAAGGGGGCTGTTTTCGGTGTGAAGTGAACCCCCAAAGTTTAGACAAAAAATTAAATATTAAATCATTTGTGAATGAGCTCGGTATTGAACTGGGCTCATTTCTTTTAATTAGAGAGAGATTCTCCCGTCGTTAGTTTTTTTGACGGAGTGTTGGGATAGGGGCTGGTTGATTTGGTTGATTGCGTCGGCGTTGCATGTTAATTGTCGTCTGTGAAAAACAAAGAAAAAGAAAGCAGGCATGACTTTCGTCGTGCCTGTTTCAAATGATTGCTATATATTGTTTACTCGTTTGGAAACACAGATTTTGCTCTCCGAAACGGGTGGATTTCAAAATATAACCCGCCTGTGCCGCACCTCGGCAAAAAGATGAACCCGCTTTCAGCAGGTGGGTGCCGCATCTTGACGCATCGGACTTTCCGTATAAATACAGACCTTGCCTATCGCCACGAATAACGAGCTCCCGAATTAAAAATGTGGATCCCGTTTTATACCGAACTCCGTACACCGCAGGTTGTAGTACTATTATACCGCTCGAAACTTCGTTTGTCAACGGATTGAGGGTGAAAATTTCAACTGTTTAAATTTTTTAGGAAAGAAAAAATTTCCCCTTCAAAGTTCAGTCCGAATTTTTTATCGGGAACTTCCGTTGCCGAACGGCGAATGGCGGCGGTTACGAAATCGGAGGCAAGGCGTACGCTTTCCGAGGTGCTCTTGCCACGTGCAAGACAGCCGACGAATGCCGAAGCGAATACGTCGCCTGCACCGCAGAAAAATCCCTCTACGTTTTCGTGGGAGACGGAATGAATTTCTCCGCCGTCCGCAAAATAGACGTAGATTTTGTTCGCTTGGGTTATGCCTGTGAGAATGGGAGAGGGACAAAGCTGCATCAGTTTGCGTGTTGCCTCCTTTGCTGTTTGCGCCGTCAAGGGATAGGGGAGGTTGGATAAATAGCACGACTCCGTCATGTTGGGAAGAATGAAATCGGCCTGTTTGCAAAGATTGCGCATTTTCTCCACGTATTCCGCAGTGAAGCCACGATATAGATTGCCGTTGTCACCCATGACGGGATCGACGATAAATTTCCCTCCCTTTTTCAAAAACTCACGTCGAATGTCGGAAACCAGTTCGATTTGTTCGATGCTGCCGAGGTAGCCGCTGTAAATGTAGTCGAAGGTGAGGGAGAGAGATCTCCAATGGGCAAGAATTGCAGGAATATCTTTCGTTAAGTCTCGAAAGGTGTAGCCGTCGAAGCCACCCGTGTGTGTGGAAAGGAGCGCTGTTGGCAGGACGTTGCATTCCACGCCGCAAGCAGAAATAATGGGCAAAGTAACGGTTAAAGAACATCTTCCGACACACGAAACGTCGTTAATGGCGAGAATTCTCATTTTTTTGCCCTCCTTTTTAAGAAAATTTTATAATAATACTATAAATGACTTGCTTTTTTTTGTCAAGCGGATTAAAATAGAAAAGTAAAAAAAATATGGAAAAGACAAGAGGTAATCTATGTTTATCACAGGCGAAGAAAAAAAGAATACCGTAGCGTATTCTGATTTTGAAAAGTATGAAAATCAAATCGTAACCATTCAGGGCACCATTCACAACATTCGTATGATGTCTGATTTTGCGTTCGTTATTTTGCGTACAGCACGCGAGACCATTCAATGCGTCTATGCAGAAAGTTTTTCCGAGTACAGAATCACCGAGGACGTCAAGGAAGAATGCGCTGCGAAGATTACGGGTAAAGTGGTGGCAGGTGAAACGAAGGACGGTTCCAAGCGTTATGAAGTGCAGATTCACAACATCGAGCTGTTGTCTCACCCTGCAGAAATCCCCCCCGTCGTTATCACGAAGAAACAGGTGAATTGCGACCTTTCCACTAAGCTCGACTATCGTCCCGTAACCTTGCGTAACCCCAAGGAACGTGCAATTTTCAAATTGCAGGAAGGAATTCAGCGCGGCTTCCGTGAATATTTGAGCCAGCAGGGGTTTACGGAAATTCATTCCCCGAAGATTAACTTTGCAGGAGCGGAAGGGGGCACGAACGTGTTCAAGCTTGACTACTTTGGCAAACAGGTGTATTTGGCGCAGTCTCCTCAGCTTTACAAACAGGCACTTGTTGCCGTATACGAAAGAGTGTTTGAAATTGCACCCGTATTCCGTGCGGAACATCACGACACCAGCCGCCATTTGAACGAATATATTTCCATGGACTTTGAAATGGGCTTCATCGAAAGCTTTGAAGACATTATGAACATGGAAGTGGGCGTGTTGAAATATATCATGAATCTTTTGAAGACGGAGTATGCAAATGAAGTGGAGCTTCTTCACGTCGATATTCCCGAAATCAAGGAAGTGCCCGTGCTTAAATTCATGGAAGCGAAAGAAATCATCATGAAGAAATTTAAGTATCAGCCTACCGACATGAAGGACTTCGATCCCGAAGAGGAACAGATTTTGGGTAAATATGCAAAGAAGCAGTTTAATTCCGACTTCATCTTCATTACCCACTATCCTTCCAAAAAACGTCCTTTCTATACGATGGATGATCCCGAAGATCCCGAATACACCCTTTCTTTCGACCTTTTGTTCAGAGGGTTGGAAATAACGTCCGGCGGTCAGCGTGTACACGATTACAAGCAGCAGGTGGAAAAGATGGAAAAACTCGGCATGAACCCCGAAGAATTCGCAACCTACCTCATGTTGCATAAATACGGCGCACCCCCTCACGGCGGTCTCGGTCTTGGCTTGGAACGTTTGACGATGCACCTTCTTGGCGCAAAGAATGTTCGTGAAGCTACCATGTTCCCTCGTGACATCAACCGTGTTTCTCCGTAATCTTCCATGAAAAAGACGATTTTCGTCAACGATTTATGTTGTCAACGT
>CAZBQP010000132.1:0-3487 GCA_964494075.1 uncultured Clostridia bacterium | reverse complement strand
TTTCAACAGGGATTTCCAAGCAATTCCTATAGAAACTCGTGAGAGTACGCTCTCTTTTTGTAACCAAAAAAATGAAAATGGGATGGGCAGGTATGCGTTGACTGATAAGAGCACGGTGAAAATTTTTCAATTCCACTCCCTTTTGGGTAAGCAAGAGTTGCCGCAGTCAATGGCTGTGGCGGCCCTTTTTTATTTCTCAACGATTTATGCTTTTTTTATTGCTTAACGTTTTTGGGAGGGGGTTCGCCCTGCTCGTTTTTCGTGATTTTCCAAGAATTGCGCAGCGGCGTTTTTCGGGGTGAGAGAGGAGAAATCGTGTTTGTCAAGCTTTTGTGGCGACGGCTCGGGTGGGTTGACGGATGTGACGTTTTCTTCCGTTGAGGCGGTTGGAGTGAGTAAATTTTGCAAAATTTGAAACAGTCCGAATGGCTCCATGAAAAAACCTCCAAAAATTTATAAAAAATCATAGAAAATTGAGAAAATGTAAGCGTTTTTATTTGATTTAATCGACGATTTAAGTTATAATAGAGTATGCGGTATATTATCGCTCTAAAACAATAAAATGAAGAAACGAAGAAATTCGTTTCAAGCGACCGTGAAAAATTCCTCAAATTCTCGGTTGCTAAGGAGATAAGATTTAACTATGAGAAATCAGACCAAAAAATTACTCAGCGTCGTAGCTGCGGCTACGATCCTCGCTTCGACGTTTGCAGTGACTGCTTGCGGCGACAACAAGTTGAACGAAAAGGTTGACGCACCGGCAACGGACGCAGTCGTTTCCTCCAACGGCGGCTTTGCCGTAGAAAAGGGCGACTACGTGTACTTTATCAACGGAAGCGAAGCTTACACGGCGGACAACAAGTTCGGTGAGGTTGTGAAAGGCTCGTTGATGTGCATCACGAAGACGGATCTTGCGGCTGGCAAATATGATAGTGCGAAAGTCGTCGTGCCCGCCCTTGTCGGCTCGCAGAACTTTGAAACGGGTATCTATATTTTCGGTGATTACGTATATTATGCAACCCCGACCACGGACAAGAATATCCACGGCGAAGTGGAAAATTCTTGGATCGACTTCAAGAGAGCGAAGCTTGACGGTACGGAGACGATGAGCGGTTACTATTTCCGTCTTTCCTCCAACTCCTCGAACTTCCGTTTTGTGGAAGTGGACGGCGTTGTATACTGTCTCTATGAAGAAAGCAGCGCATTGAAGTCCTTCAATACGAAAACGAAGGAAACGACCGTGCTCGTCAAGGGCGCAGGCACCTTCTATTATAATGAAAAAGATCCCGTTGATCCCACCGTTTACTACACGATGAGCGTTAGCAACGATATCGACAGTGATAGAAAGGTAACCGCAAGCTATAACCAGATTTACTCGGTTAGAGCGGATGCAACCGCAACCGTCAACGCAAAGGAAGCTTCCTATACGGTTACGAATGGTAGAACGTACGACTTCGATGAAGCGTATATGAAAAAAGTCAACGAAGACGCAAAGAAGACGGCAAACGACAATAACACCGACTACAAGGCTACTTACGATTTCGACGACTATTCCACCTATCCGTACGTAAACCTCGGTTCTCTTGTCATCGACGGCGTTGGTTCTATGTGCAAGGTGCATTATGGCGAAGGAGTGAAACTCCCTTACAGCAACTCCACGCAGACTAACGACGAATTGCAGGGATATAAGTACACGATCGCTCGTTACGACAACGGTGGCGTTTACTACACGAGAGGGGACGGCTCCAAGCTCTATTACTACAACCCCGTTGCAGATACCACGACGGAAGCAAAAGAAGTGAATGCGAACAAGGCAGCAGACGTCGTGGCATTCGATACGACGAAAGCTTCTGCAAGCGCTTTGATGAGCATTAACGCTGACGGCAAACACGAATATATCTATACGGCAAATTCCAACGTCTATCGTGCTACGGCAGCAAGCGACGGTTCCGTTGCAGAAGACGTGAAGCTTTGCGCAGCGACGAGTGTTACCCTTTGGAAAACGGAAGGGGATTACCTGTACTATTATGCATCCGGCACGACTTCGAGCGGTTACCTCCTTTCGAGAATTAAATATAACGGCGAAGCGGACAACTATCACGAACTTTTGAACGTGAAAGATGAAAATAAGGAATATCGCCCTGTTACCTATGACTATGTGGATTTCGCATCTTCTTGGTATATGCCTGAAATGGTAGGCAACACCTTGCTTTATGCAAATGCAAAATCGGTTGGTAACACTTCCTATAACTATATCTATGCAACCGACCTTTGCTCGACGGTAGATGAAATCAAGACGAAGAACGATAAGTACAACGCAACGATGGATTATATCGAAACTGAACTTAGTGCAGACGTCGGAAATGCAGCAAAATATCTCTATCGCACCGTGAAGCTGAATGCGGACGGCACTTATGACGATCAGCAGCAATTCTTCTTGGATTTGGCGGATGCAGCTGAACAGTATGAAGATGTAAACGGCAAGAAGGTAACCTGGCTCACGGCAGCAGAAGGTGAAAAGTCCACCTTTGAAGAAGATGTTTTGGACGTACTCCTTGCAGCAGATCGCAATGATTGCGAATACCTGCTTGAAAGCGAATTGATCCACTTGGTTGGTAAAGTGAGCGAAGAGGATGCGGAAGCAATGTTGAATGCATTGCAGTCCTACCTGCCTTATCCCACGGTGGTAGAAGAAGAGGAAGGCTTGCCTTGGTGGGCAATTACCCTCATCGTTGTTGGCTCGACTCTCGTTGTGGCTGCCGGCGTTACCATTCCTCTCGTACTCGTATCGAGAAAGAAGAAGGAACAGGCAAGAAGAGACGCAATTGTCAATGCGCACGAACGTAAACATATCGACATCACCGACGATAAGACGATCGACGTATACAGCGACGAAAACGAGGAAGTTTCCAACGAGGCTTCCGATGTGAAACCTGAATAAAAAAGGGCAAAAAAGCCGTTTCCGAATAGGGAACGGCTTTTCTTTGTAAAAAAATACAAAAAAAGTAAAAAAAGTTTTGAAATCGGGTGAAAAACAGTTTACAAAACTTATAATTCTTAATATAATATAGCAAAATCATGGTGAGGGAATTTTCCCTACCTAAAAAAAGAGGAATTGAAAAAATGGCGAGATATATTATTTGCCCCAGATGCGAGTTGAATTTTATTGATGCGGATGAACAGGAATATTGCAACGTTTGTCTTAAAGAAATGAGCGGCGAGAAGACGTTTGCCGACGGATTCGACTCAGAGGAGAACTCGGAGGAAATGGAGCTCTGCCCCGTTTGCGGAGAGAACTACATGGACTTCGGCGAAAAAATGTGCGAAGAATGTAAGAAGAAGATTACTTACGAAGAGGAAGAAACGGAAGACGAAGATAAAGAAGACGCCTCCTGGAGAAGCTACCTCGACGATGAAGAGGAAGATCTTGACCTCGGTATTCCCGAATCTGAATTTGAAGATGACGAGCACGAAGAAGAGGAAGAAG
>CAZBQP010000131.1:0-3540 GCA_964494075.1 uncultured Clostridia bacterium | reverse complement strand
TGATATGACCGATATGAAGATACCCGTTAGGTTCGGGGGGGAAACGAGTTTGAATTTCGGAAACTCTCCCCTTTTCAATATCGTCGTTGATGATCTGTTCAATAAAATTCGTTGCTTCGATCGTTTTCATATTTCTCTCTCTTTTATGACTGATTTTTATTTTTTCTATAACTTGTAATGACGTGATTATGAAAAGTTTTGCCGTATTTCCACGAAAAAACTCGATTAGGACAAACCCACAATCGTGCCGTCCGACAGCAAATCAATATTCTCTGCCGCAGGATGAGCGCCTAAACCAGGCATTAACATAATCTTGCCGGCAATCGCAACGATAAAGCCTGCGCCGCCTTTCAAAACGACGTCTCGCACGGCAATTCTAAATCCCGTAGGTCTGCCTAAAAGCTCTGCATTATCCGAAAGCGAATATTGCGTTTTTGCGATGATGACGGGCAAATTGCCACATCCCTTTTCTTCGATCGTCTTGATCTTCGCCAACGCTTCCTCCGAGAAGTCCACCCCGTCCGCACCGTAAATCTTTTGCGCAATATGAGTGATCTTATCGCAGATTTTCTCGTCTAACTGATAAGGGAATTGCATTGTGGAGGGAATTTCGCACGCCTTCACCACCTCTTCGGCAAGTTCCTTGCCACCTTCGCCCCCTTTCAAGAAGACGTCGGTGAACACCGCCACCGAGCCTGCTTTTTGCACTCGGTCGATAACGAGATCGGTCTCTGCCTGCGTGTCGGTGAAAAATCTGTTCATCGCCACCACAACCGGCTTTTTATAGACGTTTTTAATATTTTCAATATGTTTCAAGAGGTTGGGCATTCCCTTTTCGAGCGCCTCGAGGTTTTCCTCGGAAAGAGTTGCCTTATCAGCGCCGCCGTGAAGTTTGAGCGCTTTTACCGTCGCTACGATAACGACGCAATCGGGTTCGATGCCCGCTGCCCGACATTTCGTGTCGAGGAATTTCTCCGCGCCGAGATCGGCACCGAATCCCGCTTCCGTCACCGCATAATCGGCAAGACTCATTGCTGCATACGTTGCTTGCACACTGTTACAGCCGTGTGCAATGTTTGCAAACGGTCCGCCGTGAATGATGGCAGGGGTATGTTCGAGCGTCTGCACAAGGTTGGGTTTCATTGCATCTTTCAAGAGCACCGCCATCGAACCGACCGCACCGGGAATGTCCTTGGCACGCACGTACTCTCCATCCGTATTCAGTCCGACGATGATATTGCCGAGCCGTTTTTTCAAATCGTCAATATCCGTTGCCAAACAGAGCACCGCCATCACTTCGCTTGCCGCCGTGATGTCAAAGTGGTCTTCACGCTCCACCCCTCTGCCCTTGCCGCCGATGGTCACGTTGATAAGCTCACGCTCGTTCATGTCCATGCAACGATGGAAATAGATATTGTTCACGTCAATTTTTAATTCGTTTCCACGGAAAATATGGTTGTCCATGAGGGCGCAAAGCAAGTTGTTTGCCGCCGTGATCGCATGCAAGTCGCCCGTAAAATGAAGATTGATCTCGGACATGGGTACCACCTGTGCATAGCCGCCGCCGGCTGCGCCCCCCTTAATACCGAACACGGGACCGAGGGAAGGTTCACGCAAAGCAAGGCAGGCGCTCTTCCCGATTTTGGAAAGTCCGTCTGCAAGCCCGATCGAAACGGTGGTCTTCCCTTCCCCGGAGGAGGTGGGATTGATCGCCGTCACCAACACGAGTTTGGCGTTACGCTTTGCGTCTTTGGGCAAAGATATTTTCGCTTTGTACTTCCCGTACAGTTCGAGCTGATCTTCGCTTAAATGGAGTTTTTTGCCAATTTCTCTGATGTCGAGAAGCTCCGCACTCTCTGCAATTTCAATATCCGAAAGCATATTTTCTCTCCTTTTTACCCATATTTTCTCACTATATAGTATCGGTTATATTATTATAGCATACTTTACGACATTTTTCAAGGGAAAAGAGAATATTTCTTATATAAATTTTTCAAAAATTCGCGTATTTTTTCGAGCATTTTTTTGAAATATATGATATAATAAAGGTATGGAAATTAGCATCTTACAATTTATTGCGCAAATGCGCTCGGAACTCGCCACCATCGTGGCATGTATTTTCTCCCTTTTCGGAGAGACGCTCTTTCTCGTCGCATTGATTTGTTTCATCTACTGGATCGTGGATAAAAAGCTCGGCGAACGGCTTGTTCTCGTGTCCTTCTCTTCCATGCCCGTCAACGGCGGCTTAAAGAGCTTGGTCACCCGTCCCCGTCCGTACACCACGGGTTCGGTGACGAGAGTGGAAGTGGACAACCCTCTCATCTCCACGATAAGCTTAGACCCCAACGCCTCCTTCCCTAGCGGACATTCGCAAATGAGCGCAGGTCTGTTCATTTCAGCCGCCTGCCACGTTCGCAAAAAATGGGTGGCGATCTTATTCGTCCTGCTCACCTTCGGCGTGATGTTTTCACGTCTGTATTTCGGCGTACATTATCCTACCGACGTACTCGTCGGCGCAACCCTGGGTACCCTCTTTGCGCTGTTTTGGGACTGGATTTATCGCAAACACGAAAACAAAGTTTTCCTCGTATTCGCCTTATTTGCCTTGCTTTCCATCTGGCTTGCATTCCTCTTCCCCAACAAGAGTCAAATCGAACTTTGCGCTTGTGCCGTGGGAGCTGCTGTCTGCATTCCCTTGGAACATAAATTCGTCAAGTTTAAAAATGCAACGTCGGCGAAGGGAAGACTTTTGCGCTTGTTGATCGGCTTTGTCTGCGTGGGCATCGTATTCGGCGGTTTCTCCCTTTTACCCTTTACGTTCTTGGAAGAATTGGGCTGGAAATTTGCTAAGTATTTCCTTACGATTATGGCAGCAACCTTGCTTGCGCCCGCTTTGTTTAAGAAGTTGAAAATTTGATTTTACGAGAATTTTAGCAAAAACGCCTTGCAAGTGTTTGACTTGCAAGGCGAAAACATTGTATAATACGTACGAATTGTATAATTACGTACGAGAACGATAATTTATTTAGAGAGGTTTTGATTATGGCAGAAAAAAGAGCAGTAACCATGGATAAGCTCGTTTCCCTTTGCAAAAACAGAGGTTTTATCTTCCCCGGCAGTGAAATTTACGGCGGCCTTGCAAACACGTGGGATTTCGGCCCCTTGGGCGTAGAGCTTAAAAACAACGTGAAAAAAGCTTGGTGGAAAAAGTTCGTACAAGAAAATCCCCACAACACGGGTTTGGATTGTGCGATTTTGATGAATCCCAGAACCTGGCAGGCGTCCGGCCACCTCGGCGGATTTTCCGATCCCCTCATGGACTGTAAGAGCTGTAAAGCTCGTCACAGAGCTGACAACCTCGTAGAGGCGTACGCTGCGAAAAAAGGTTTGGATCTTAAAGTAGAAAGCATGGACAACGAAGCGTTGGAAAACTTCATCGCCGAACACAAAATCGCTTGTCCCGTCTGCGGCAACTCCGATTTCACCCCCATTCGTAAGTTCAACTTGATGTTCAAGACCTTCCAGGGCGTCACTGAAGAC
>CAZBQP010000130.1:0-3457 GCA_964494075.1 uncultured Clostridia bacterium | reverse complement strand
AATGCTTGCATTTTCTTTGAGCGTAGCGAAAGCCCCCGTACGGGTCACCGTGAGCATCAGCTCTCCTTTTTTGCTGTACCCAAACGGGAATACGAAGAACTCATCGGGTTCGGAAAATGCTTGCATTTTCTTTGAGCGTAGCGAAAGCCCCCGTACGGGTCACCGTGAGCTAATGCTCTCCTTTTGTCGTATTGCACAAATCCACTCTCTCTTTCATATATTGAAAACGGGAGGATATTGTATGTGTGGAATCGTGGGATATGTAGGCAAACGGCAGGCAACGTCCATTCTCTTGCAAGGGCTTGAAAAACTGGAATATCGCGGCTATGATTCCGTAGGGATTGCTGTGCAAAATTATGAAATCCGTGTGGTGAAGGCGAGAGGTAGGCTTGAAAATTTGCTTTCGAGTACGTCGGGGCTTACGGGAAGTTGCGGAATCGGGCATACCCGTTGGGCGACGCATGGTGAGCCTTCCGAGATAAATGCGCATCCGCATCAAAGTTCGGACGGGAAGGTTGTTCTTGTTCATAACGGGATTTTGGAAAATTATGCGGAGATAAAAGGGGAGTTGGAAACGTTTGGGTATGTCTTTTGCTCACAAACGGATACGGAAGTGATTGCCAACTTTCTGGCTCGTCGAGTTTTTCTTGGAGATTCGCCCACGGCTGCCTTGCGTGTTTTTATGAAACGTGCGAGAGGTTCGTATGCTCTTTCCGTCCTGTTTCAAGATTTTCCAAATCGTATTTATGCGGTGCGAAAGGACAGTCCGCTGATTGTCGGTGTTGGAGAGGGGGAGACTTGTCTTGCCTCGGATGTTTCCGCATTGCTTGCTTTGACCAATCAAATTTATTATGTCGATGATCGGGAAATTGTCGTTCTAACGAATAATCAGGCGATTTTTCTTGACGAGCAGGGGGAAAACCTCTCCAAAATGCCGACAAAAATTACTTGGAGCGCCGACAATACAGAGAAGGGCAGCTATCCTCACTTTATGCTTAAAGAAATTTACGAACAGCCGCAAGCCATTCGCAACACATTATTCGCCATCAAAGAGATGGGATTGAAAAATTTGGAACTTACGGAGATTGAACGGCTTTATATTGTGGCGTGCGGTTCTGCCTATCATGCAGGGGTTGTAATGGCGAATGTGGTTGAGCGGCTTGCGGAAATTCCCGTTCGGGTGGCGCTTGCTTCGGAGTTTCGTTATGAAAAGCCTTTGTTAACCGACAGGACACTTGTGGTAATCATAAGTCAGTCGGGGGAAACGGCGGACAGTCTTGCGGCGCTTCGTAGAGCGAAAGAGCGTGGTGTAAAAACGCTTGCCATTGTCAACGTACGAGGCTCGTCGATTGATAGAGAGGCAGATCGGGTACTTTATACGATGGCTGGTCCCGAGGTTGCGGTGGCAACGACGAAGGCGTACTCCACTCAACTGCTCGTCGGATATTTGTTTGCGTTGGAGCTTGCTAAGGCGCACAATCGCATGACGGAAGAACAATACGCACGATTGTATCGAGAATTATATGCATTGCCGCAAAAAATGGAAGAAATTCTGCAAAAAGGGGAAGAGCTGAAGAGAATTGCTCGGCGATTGACGGGGGCAGCAAGTATTTTCTTTATCGGTCGAGGGATGGATTACGCCGTGAGCCTTGAAGGGAGCTTGAAAATGAAGGAAATCAGCTATATTCATTCGGAATCGTACGCCGCAGGGGAGCTTAAACACGGCACGTTGTCGCTTATTGAAGAGGGTGTGTGGACGGTGGCGACGCTCACACAATCCCCATTGACGGAGAAAACGCTGTCTAATATTATGGAAGTAAAAAGTCGAGGTGGCAAAGTTTTCGTTATTGTGTCGGAAGGGATCCCTGTGGGAGAGATTGCGGATGAAATGATTGTGATTCCAAAAATCGAAGAGTTGTTCTCGGCAAGTTTGGCGGTTATTCCCTTGCAACTGTTGAGTTATTTCGTCAGCGTGGAGAGAGGACTTGACATTGATAAGCCAAGAAATCTTGCCAAGAGTGTCACTGTGGAGTGAAAAAAATAATTTTAACGTTTTTTTTACAATTTTTGAATAATTCATAAATAGTTTTCCTTTATAATACAACCATACAAAACGAAAGGAGATATTTATTTATGAAAAAGAAAAATTTTGTAACTTTGGTAGTTGGCGTAGTATTTGGCTTGTTATTCGGAATGGGAATGTGTATGTGTTTGCTTCCTGACTGGAACAGCTTTACGGCAGGTGTAATCGTGGCTGCAATCGGCGGCGTAGGTTTGTTGGCACTCGCTGCATATCGCTTCGTAAGCGACGGCAAAAAGTTTTCCATCGACTGGAAACTCGTTGGTAAAATCGCATTCGGAACGATCGGTGCTTTGGTGCTCGGCTTGGGTATGTGCATGATTATGGTTTGGAATCTGATGGTTTGGGGTATCCTCGTTGGTATCGTAGGCATCGTCTTGTTGCTCTTCTTGATTCCCATGTGCATCGGTATTCGTAAATAAGGAAGAAAATCCTGTCGCAAACGTCGGCAGGATTTTTTTTGTCGTAAAAGAGTTGTATAGAAAGAGATTTATCAACGGGATTTGGTGGACAGATGTAGTTTTCGGGAATTTTCACAAAAAATACGTTGACAAGATAGATAAAAGGTGTTACAATGATGGAAAGTCGTAATCGCATGAAAAGGAAAGAGAGTATGAAAATCATCATTTGTAATGACGCTACGGTGGAAAGATATCGAAAGAAATTGCGTAAGAGAAAGTGGGTTCCTATCTTGTGTATTGTTGGGATTTTATCCATTCTTGCGGTGAGTGTGCTCGGACATTGGACGGATATTAAGGGGATTTGGGAAAAGGAAGAACCCGTTCACGTACATACATGGCGAACGAAATCATTGCAAAACTCTTCTTGCGTGGAAGACGGAGCTCTTTTTCGTGTTTGCGAGGAGTGTTACACGGAAGAAAATGTTGTGTTACCAGCCTACGGCCATACGATGGAGACGAACACCTGTTTGACGTGCGGACAACGGGCAAGCGACTCTTTGCTTTTTCAGTTCAAGCTTGACGAAGAGGGAACGCCGTATGCTGTGATTACGGGGATAGGCTCTTGCACCGATCGCCATTTGATTATCCCAAATATACTTGGCGGCATTGCGGTGACGGAGATTGCTGATGGGGCTTTCCGAGGAAATATGCAGATTTACAGCGTGAGTTTTCACACCGGTCTTACGAAAATCGGCGAAAGCGCCTTTGAAGATTGTACGAATTTGAGTGGAATTTTCCTGCCGCAAGGATTGACTGAAAGTATTGCGTTCGGTTCGTTCGATAATACAGCGTACGCCAATAAAAAAGAAAACTGGACGGGCGCAGAACTGTATTGCAATGGATATATTTTGGCACGGATAGAGATTGTACGAATTTGAGTGGAATTTTCCTGCCGCAAGGATTGACTGAAAGTATT
>CAZBQP010000129.1:0-3681 GCA_964494075.1 uncultured Clostridia bacterium | reverse complement strand
TCCGCCCCTTTATTTTTAACGTGTTTTACATGCTCAACGCAGACATGCTGCCTTTCTCGTTGTACCTTCGGAAAAAAATTACGCATTGTCATACATATTCTTTCTCCGATGGCAAATACTGCGTATACATGGAGGATTTTTATGAAAGCAACCGGAATTGTAAGAAGAATAGACGAGTTGGGGCGTGTAGTGATCCCGAAGGAAATCCGCAGAACACTCCGCATCAAAGAGGGAGATCCTTTGGAAATTTTCACCGATCGAGACGAGTTAATGCTCAAAAAATACTCTCCTATCGCCACGCTCGAACGGTTCAGCAAAGCAACCGCTCGCTCTTTGGGGGATTTGAGCGGTAAGATTGCCGTCATCTGCGATACGGACGGAGTGTTGCACGCTGTCGGCGAAGGGAGGAAAGATTTAGACGGCAGAAGTTTGTCCGACGAGATGGAACGCATTTTAAGAGAGCGCCGTTGTTATATTGCCAACGCCTCCGAAGGCGGAGATATTTTGCCCCTCACCAACACACGGGAAGAAGGGATTACTGCACAAGTCATTGTCCCCATCGTATCAGGCGGAGATTGTCTTGGCGCTGTTGCCGTGCTTTCCAAAGAAGACGGGGCAAAAATGGATAGGAGCGACGTCAATCTTGCACAACTCACCGCCGATATTTTGGCAAATCAGTTTGAATAATCCCTCTTTCGCACTCCATTTCTCATTATCCAACCGCCATTAACCATACTCGTCTTAACAATTACGAGCTCCTCTTTGAGCTCGTATTGCCATTTCAACGCATACCTACCCCATTCATTACAAATACTAACCGTATGCCTGCAGCCTATACGCATCATAGTTTAGCACACGAAGCCTATCTGTCTTCGCCCGAAAATATTCAAGAACTGATTCGCTACGACCTTCCCCTTTATTTTTTCGGGGCGCAGGGCGCAGACTTTTGCTTCTTTTATCCCTCGTGGAAAATCAAGGGCAAAAGCGTAGGTTCTTACTTACATCGACAGGGATCTTTTTCCGCCTTGCGGTTATTCAAGGCGCTTGCTTTTTACGATCGGCATATTTTTTCGTACGCCTTGGGATACCTCACCCATTACGCCGCCGATTCCACCCTGCACCCTTATATCTACGCCATGACGGGAAAATCCGTCCTGCAACATACGAGGTTGGAAAATATTTTGGATATCCGCTTAAAAAAGAAAGCGTCCTCGCAAGCATACAACGAGTACTTCCGTAAAAAACTTACCCCGGAAGAACAGGACACACTCTTTCTTCTCTACTCCGCCCTTGCTGCAAAAAATAGGTTTCCAACACCAAAAAAATCTGCTTTTTTGCTTGCCATTTCCACATTCAACGCAACCATACCCCTTCCAAATACACTTTTCGACGGCGTCAATGAGAACGTGCGCACTCTTGCTGCCAACGAGGAAAAACGAGTTTGGACATACCCTGCAAACCCCACATACGCAAGCAATGAAAGCGTAGACGAGCTGTTCGAAAGAGCGAAAAGCTTCACACTAACTCTCTTTCAAAATTTTTCCCGCGCCGTACAAAACAAACTCCCCTTACAAGAGGAGTTGTTTGGCAAAGGATTGTTAACGGGCATATAAAAATCGGACCTTACCAACGTAAAGTCCGATTTTTGTCTTACTTAATTACACTCAATTAAAGGGAAGAAAAGAAGGGCCCGACGATGCCCATGACGAAATCGTAAATCGCCTTGGCAAGGCTTGCATTCTCTTCAAGCATTGCTCCAAAGGGGAAAATACCCATCGCATCGAGGCTGCCGAGTACAAACCAACCGCCCACGCAAATCAGCGCACCGATAACAAGATATACCGCAGCGGCAAGCAAGCTATCCACTTCACGAGTGAATTTGATGTCCACAATACTACGGCAAAGGCGTTTCAACAAGGCGTTGATCACCACAAGGACTATCGAACTGAGGACGAGCAATATCAATCCTGCCAGCAATTTCCCGAGCAATCCGCTCAAAACGCCCATATTAGAGAACACTTTCGCACAGGTTGCAACCAACGACGACAAAGAATTCATCGACGTTGCCCAAGGCGAGAAGGGCAAATAGAAGCTGGCGCCAACCGCCGCCAACGTTACCAACGTCATAACGATGGAACGAAGGCTGTATACGATGCCACGTTCATAACCCTCTTTCGCAAGCAACATCATAATGCCGATCATGATGAAATCCAACGCAAATCTCTTGATATACGGGAATACCCACACCACAGTAGGATGTTGAAGAATTTCGCCGAGAGGATACATTTTCAGTACGGAAACGTCCACAATCAAAAGGCAGAGTGAATACAAAGCACCCAAAATCGTAGCAACGTTCAACGCACAGGAAATTCCGCCGAGAAGACGGAAGAAGAAGGAAGGTGCGCCGTAGCCCGTTTTATAGATACGCTTTCCGTAAGGGGCGTAATCGTGCTCGCCGTCGTATTCCAAATATTCAGGCTCGAACTCCAAGCCGTATTCCGCAAGGGAAGTGTCCGCATTGATGTCGTCCTTAATCCATCTCATCTTGGGACGAAGGAAGTATGCGAGAACCTTGAAGAGTGCAAACGAACCGCCTGCACTAAGCACCGCCAAGGCAATAGGCAACCAAAACGCCCCAGCCGGCACGAGCTTGCTCACGCATATAAACGCCAGCATCCCGACAACCCAAGCTGCGCCGTTCCAGCTTACTTTGCGGAAGCCCTTGACAAAGCCCATAAAAAACGCAATCGCAAGCAACACACCCGAAACAATCAACACGATTGTGGGAATACTTTGTACCCCCGTCATAGCGGGGAGCGCAGATTCCGCTGCTAAAATTGAACGTAAAGAAATCATATATTTTCTCCTTACCCTTTAATTACTTCTGCTTATTTATTAAAGTTATCCTTCAACGATACGATTTCAGAAAGCACGAGTTTGCCTTGTTCGTCTACACATTTTTTGTAGTATCCCACACGCATGAGCTGGAATTGTTTTCCATCTTCACTCGCCACAAGGTAAGGCTCAGCCTTGCCCTGATAAATCTTTTCGCTGTCAAGATTCATTCTTTCCGTGAAATCCTGTCCGGGATATTCCGCATCCTTCAACAAAGGCGCATACTTACGAATCTCCGCATCGACGCCCGTCTTGCCGTCCACCCATTGAATGGTGCCACGCACTTTAAGTCCGCTCGTATCGCTCGAAGAACGGCTTTCAGGCACGTAGGAACATTTCAGTTCCACCACTTCGCCATTTTCATCCTGCACGACTTCGTCGCAATGAATGATATACGCACCTTTGAGTCGCACATAGCCGTCCGGCTTCAAACGCTGATACTTGGGAGGAGGCGTAAGGGAGAAGTCTGCCTTGTCGATATAGACCGTTCCCGAGAAAGCCACCTCTCTCACACCGAGCTCAGGCTTCAAAGGATGAACCGCCGCCTCTACCGTCTCTTCCCCTTCGTAGTTGGTGATGGTCACTTTCAAAGGTTCGAGCACCGCCATCGCACGTTCTGCGTTTTCGTTGAGATTGTCACGGATACAAGCTTCCAAATAGGAGAGCTGACATTCGGAATTTGCCTTGACGATGCCGATTTTCGTACAGAAATCAAGCAAAGCCTCGGGGGGTACCCCACGATTACGAAGCCCTGCCACCGTGGGCATACGGGGATCGTCCCAACCG
>CAZBQP010000128.1:0-3690 GCA_964494075.1 uncultured Clostridia bacterium | reverse complement strand
AAATTTTTCGCTATCTTTTTTATACCTTTTGTCTCATATCTATTGTAATCCTACAGTGTTCTGCAACTTTTTGTTTTTTAGTACTTGAAAAATTCCCGTAGATGTGATAAAATAGTGAAGATGCACGCAAGAGAGGATGAAAATTCATGCTCTTGAAAGAAAGAATAGGAGAAAAGTAAAGTATGTTATTTGGAAAACACATCAACCGATACTATCTCAAACATATGCCCGTTCTTTTGATTGGCATTATGATGTTGATTGTGGTTGACTACGTGCAGTTGCTCGTGCCCGAAATGTACCGAATGGTCATCAACGGAATGAATACGGGCGAAGTGCTGTATAACGGTGCTTTGGTTGCTTTTGATATCAACTTTTTGTTGGATCATATCTGTTTGCCTCTCATCATCGTTATTTTGTTGATGGTGGTGGGACGATTTGTCTGGCGTATTTGTTTCTTCGGCTCGGCAATCAAAGTGGAAACGGATTTGCGTGGCAGAATGTTCGATCGTTGTAAGGACCTTTCGCAGGAATATTACATGGTCAATAAAGTGGGCAACATGATGAGTTTGTTCACCAACGATTTGGAAACGGTGCAAGATTGTTTTGGCTCGGGCGTGCTCTGTTTTTGCGATGCGGTGATGCTTGGAGGCATGGCGTTTATAAAAATGACGCGCATGAACTGGGTGCTCACCCTTTTATCCCTCATTCCTTTGAGTTTGATGCTTACCGTGGCGTTGATCGTTGGCAAGTATATGACGCTCAAATGGAAGGAAAGACAGGAAGCCTTTTCTTCCCTGTCCGATTTCTCGCAGGACAGCTTTGCCGGAATCTCCGTAATCAAGGCGTTCGTGAAAGAATCGAAGGAGCTGTTGGCATTCAAAAAGCTCAATAAGCATAACGAAAACGTAAACGTGGAGTATGTCAAGCTCTCCACCATGATGAATATTTCCATCACGCTGTTGATTGAATCGGTTACCTGTATCATTTTGGGGTACGGCGGTTATCTGGTGTACGAAGGTACCTTCAACGCAGGGCAGCTTTTGGAATTCTACGGCTATTTCAACTCCGTCATTTGGCCTGTTATGGCGATTTCTGAACTCATCGAAATGCGTTCGAGAGGGAAGGCGTCGTTGCACCGTATCGGCGAGCTTTTGGACGCCGTGCCTGCTGTTGTGGATTCCGTAAACGCCACGGACGATCGACCGATCGAAGGGGATATCGAATTCCGCAATCTCACCTTCCGTTATCCGGGGGGCGAATACGACGTATTGAAGGACGTTTCCTTTACCATTCATCGTGGGGAACGTGTGGGGATTATCGGTAAGACGGGTTCGGGCAAGACGACCATCGTCGATTTGCTTTTGCGCACCTACAACGTGCCCGACGGGAGTATTTTCCTCGACAGTAGAGACGTGAATACCATTCCCATTAAGACGGTGCGAAAATATGCGGCGTACGTGCCGCAGGATAACTTCCTTTTCAGCGATACGATCGAGGCGAACATTGCGTTTGCCACCGACGGCGGCGGAGAAGAGGATATTGTGCGTGCAGCAAAGCTTGCGGACGTGGATGATAACATTCGTGAGTTCGGCTTGGGGTATAAGACGGTGCTCGGGGAACGTGGTACTACCGTTTCCGGCGGTCAGAAACAGCGTATTTCCATTGCACGTGCTGTGATGAAAAACGCACCTATTTTGATTTTGGACGACTCGGTGTCCGCCGTGGACGTGAAAACGGAAAAGTCGATTTTGGAAAACTTGCAAAAGGAACGTATGGGGACGACCATTCTTATCGCACACCGCGTTACGACGGTGGAGAAAATGGATAAGATTATCTACGTCGATGACGGCAGAATTTTGGCAGTCGGTACGCATGCGGAATTGCTTGCTACCTGTCCTGACTATCAGAGAATGGTAGAGTTGCAACGTCTGGATGATATGGAAAACGGAGAAGGAGGACAAAATTAATGTATGAATTTTACCCTCTGATCGCCGTTGGCGGTATTATCGGTTTGCTTTCGATTATTTTGGTTGTTGCTTACGCCCTGATTAAGGACAAAAAGGAAGCGCTCGGATTTGATCGTGATATGAAGGATACGGAAATTCTTCGTCGCTTGCTTGCATATGCTAAGCCGCATTGGAAGCAATTCGCCTTCGTGTTGGTGCTCATGATATTCGCCATTGCCTACGACGTCATCTCTCCCATTTTGATCGGGCGAATCGAAGGCATGCTCAAAGAACAGTTCGAGCTTTCCGTACTCTTTTCTTACGTAGCCGTCTATGTGGGAATGCTCCTTGTATCTATGGGCTGTTTGTACGTGCAGACGCTCGTGTTGCAGAAGGTGGGGCAGCGAATTCTTTCCACTATTCGTCAGGACTTGTTCGCACATATCGAGACGCTCTCGCATGCGCAGCTTCGGGATATACCCGTTGGGAAGCTTGTGACTCGTGTTACCAACGATACCAACGCCATCTCCATGTTGTTTACCAACATTTTGGTTAACTTCATTAAAAACGTTTTCGTCATCATCGGCGTTTTTGTAGCAATGTTGACGATCAATTATCAGCTCACTCTCATGGTACTCTGTTTCGTGCCCTTCATCGTGCTGTTCACCGTCATTTTCCGTAAATTTTCGAGAAAGGCGTACCGTAAGGTTAAGGACGGAACGACGAATATCAACACATTCCTTTCGGAAAACCTGTCGGGTATGAAGATTATTCAGATCTTCAATCGTGAGGCTTGGAAGAAAGAAGAATTCGACGGCAAGAACGAAGCGCTCGGCAAAGCCAAACGAGAACAGATTTTCACTTTCGGGATTTTCCGTCCCATCGTGTATATGCTCTATATTTCCAGCGTGCTCTGCTTGTTGTATCTCGGCGGACGGGGATATATCCGTGACGTGGAGTTTTTAGGACAGAAGCTCACGAGTGAGACCATCGTCACCTTCTATCTGTTCATTTCCAAATTCTTCAATCCCATTCAAAGCCTTGCGGAAATGTTCAACTGGTTGCAATCGGCGCTTGCATCGAGCGAGAAAATCTTCACCATTTTCGACATTCAGCCCGACGTCGTGGACGAACCCGATGCCATTGAGCTGGAAAACGTTCGTGGGGAAATCGAATTCCGCAACGTGTGGTTTGCGTATAAGGAAGGGGAGTGGGTATTGAAAGACGTCTCCTTCAAAGTAGAGGCAGGACAAACGGTTGCTTTTGTCGGAGCGACAGGCTCGGGTAAGACCACCATTCTCAGCCTCATTTGCCGCAATTACGACATACAAAAAGGGGAAATTCTCATCGACGGGCAGAACATTCGTCGCTTCACGATCGCATCCTTGCGCCGCCATTTCGGGCAGATGCTTCAAGACGTGTTCCTCTTCTCGGGGACCATTCGTTCCAACATCGTGTTGCGTGAGGAGAGCTTTACCGACGAAGAAGTGATGGAAGTGTGCCGCTATGTGAATGCGGATAAAATCATTGAAAAGCAAGAGCACGGCTTGGACGAAATCGTGCGAGAGCGTGGCAACAACTTCTCCGCAGGACAACGTCAGCTCATCAGCTTTGCTCGTACCTTGATCCACCGCCCCGAAATCATGATTTTGGACGAAGCAACGGCGAATATCGACACCGAAACGGAAGTCCTCATTCAAGACTCCCTTGAAAAGTTGATGAATCATGGCACGTTGCTTATCGT
>CAZBQP010000127.1:0-3737 GCA_964494075.1 uncultured Clostridia bacterium | reverse complement strand
CATACATACCCCCCCCTTCAAGCTTTACTTTTTCTCATATTTTCATGCGCCACGTCTAACGACCTGCACGATTTTCGGCAAAACGCTTCCCACCGTTTCTGCACGAACTTCGTCGTAAAAACGCTCCGTTTCACCTTCCAAATGATTATTCAAACAAAATGCCGCAGGCTTCATATCGTCCATGAAGAGCTCGAAATTCTGCCCGTCCACAGTCGTCAAATACCCGAGAGCCAAGCCCAACTTCACGTCTACGATTTTGCTTAAAAACTCCGACATATCAAGCAGTGCACAATTACAAAGCGTTCCATAGGCACGCAAACATCTATCACGAACCTCCGTCTCCACTTTTACCTTCATTTCCTCCCGTGCCTGAATTTCTTGAATACAGAGCTGTTTAACAAATTCGGAGACTTCCTCCAAAATTTCTTTTTCAGACCAACCAAGCGTACGCTCGTTACTAACCTGATAGAGGTACCCCTCCGCATCCGAACCTTCACCGTAGCTGCCTCGCATGGTCATGCCACGTGTTTTAAGTACTCGAAATACATTTTTGATTTCGCCCTTCCAAGTAAGTCCGGGCAAAAACATCATGACGGACGCACGCATACCCGTGCCTAAATTGCTGGGGCAGGCGGTGAGGTAGCCGAGCTTGCTGTCAAAGGCAAAATCCAACACACTCGACAGCCCGTCGTCAATGGCACTCAATCGCTCGTACGCCTTCATAAGTGCAAAACCTTTGCAAATGTATTGCTCACGAAGATGATCTTCCTCGTTAACCATAATGGACACCGTCTTGTCCAAAGAGACAAATGCCGCACTCTTAGGTCTTTTGGCAAGTTCTGAACTGATGAGGTATTGCTCCTGCAATAGGCTTAATTGACTGCTTTTTAGCTCTCCAACATCGTAGCGCATATAGGCGTCCCGATCAATTTTTTTCAACGCCGCATCGACAAGATAGAGAATTTCCTCCGCATGGCAATCACGCATTTTGGAGGGAAACGGAAAGCCGGAAAGATTGCGAGCAAGCCGTATACGAGTGGTCATCACCACGTCGGGCATATAATCGCTTCTCTTCGTCACCATACGATTTCCTCCTCGACAGCGCCCGTCCTATTCATGCGTTCCGCCTTTTCTCGATACTCTTCCGCTCTCACAGGGTCTTTCTTGCTCAGGTAAGCAACGAGCACGTCCATCTCCCCTTTTTGACGGGTAAATCGTTCGGCGGAGGCGATTTCCATACGGAAAGCGTCCTTCTCTTCCTCGGTGACAAATCGCTCCTTTTCCAGCAACACTTCGTTCTCCTCGGAAATAGGAGGCAATTTACCTCGATGACCGCAATCTCCCCCTTGCATCTTGACGATGACGGGCAAAATACTCTCTTGCATCGTCTTATAACAATACGGACAACCAACGAGCTTACTCGCCTCAAATTCGGAAACCGTCCTTTCACAATAAGGACAAACGGAAAGAGCGTTCTCCTTGCCCGAGTCCTCTCGACAGAGGAAGAGTTTTTCATAGCAAGACAGACAGTAGTACTCTCTCTTCGCCACGCCCTTTCGCATCCGCTCGTATGATTTAACCGCTTCGTGTTTATTGCAATAAAAACATCGCATACTATCTTACTTTTCTTCCCCGTCCAACTTTACGTTTGTGTTTGATATTTCAACTCCATTCTCCTGCGGTCTCTTCTTCTGTTTGCGCAAAAGAGTGCGGAAGGATTCCCAGAAAATTTCCATACACTGCAAGGGTACACCAAGCAAAAAAATCAGCCAAAGAGCGCCGCTTTCCATGCCGTTATAGAAGAAAATCATATACGACGTCAAATACAACGCAGTAAGCGAAACCCACACGATTAAACTGATTGAAATTGCCCTGAGGACACGGTGTTTCCATATACAACCGTACACCAAGGTTACAATCGCATTGGCAACAACCGCATAGACAAAAGTAATCCACCAAGCTCCACCGCCGGGAAGAAGAAGTTGTAATACGATAAACACCAAGATTGCCACCAACCACACAATTCCGCTGGAAAGCAACATGATAAGCGCTTGCATTCCTATCGAGATGGCTCTTTTTTCAGGCTTTTGTGTAGGAAGAGACTCCTCCCCCACCAAATCGTTGAGGGTAACTCCGAACAGCCTCGCCATCTGCATCAAGGTGTACACGTCAGGAATTCCGTTGCCCGATTCCCATTTGGACACCGACTTGTCCGAATAGTTAATCTTCTCCGCCAACTCAGCCTGCGTCAATCCTGCCGCCTTGCGATAGGTCATAATATTTTTTGCAATTTTTTGATTGATTTCGATAATAGTATCCATAATACTATAATAGCATTTTTTCCTGCTTTCGTCAAGTAAGTTTGCATATTTTTCTTCATTATTTATATGCGTATGCCTGTACGCATGCGAAGAATCGCCTTTTTCGTCGTTTTTCCGCTCTCTTTTCTTTCCACCTCTGCCTTTCAAGCCGCTCCTTCATTCATATTCCCCCTTTCAAATCTCGCTTAACTTTTTCTTCTTTGAAAAGCTATTCGTCACGATTCCTTTTATCGCCCACTACGCTTTCCCGTATCGTTGTTTTTTTATCATAAAAATTACACAAAATTGAACATGTTTTAAGAAGAAAAATAGCAAAATGACAAGGGCAGGTATGCGTTGAAATAAAAAAGGCAGTTAGGAAAGTTTATTTCCCAACCGCCGAAAAGATAATATTCTTTTTTAATATGCACGAGCAAATACGATGACGTGTTCTGCTTTCTTACCGCAAACAGCGCACGTTTCCTTGGTTTCGCCCTCTGCGAATACACGAGCCGTCGCCGCCGTTTCTTCCTTGATTTTGTCTTCGCAAGCACGACATCCGCACCAACCTGCCTTCACGAAGTTGCCTGCTTCCACGCCTGCCAAAATCCCTGCCATATCGTCTGCGTAGACAATACGCTCGTCACGACGCTTTCTTGCTTTTTCCAAAAGTCCTTTCTGCACGTCTGCCAACAGAGTTTTGATTCCTTCCACTGCATTGTCGAGGGGCATTTCCGTCTTTTCCAACGTATCACGTCTTGCACAGAGCATCTTGCCTGCTTCAATATCTCGAGGGCCAAGCTCGATACGTACGGGCACGCCCTTCATCTCCCACTCGTTAAATTTCCAACCGGGACTGTTATCAGAGTTATCCAACTTCACGCGAATCCCTGCCTCTTTCAGCTGAGCCTGCAATGCTTCGCACGCTTCCACAACGCCGGGTTTTCTTGCTGCGATGGGCACGATTACGCATTGAACGGGCGCTACTACGGGAGGAAGCACAAGTCCTCGCTCATCGCCGTGCGTCATAATGATTGCACCAATGAGACGAGTCGATACGCCCCAAGAAGTCGTGTATGCCGTCTGTAAGTTGCCTTCGTTTCCGAGATATTTAATATCAAACGCCTTGGCAAAATTCTGTCCCATATAGTGAGACGTACCTGCCTGCAAGCTCTTTCCGTCGTGCATCATCGCTTCCATGGTATACGTTGCCACTGCGCCTGCAAAACGTTCCTTTTCTGTTTTTCTACCTGTCAAAACGGGGATTGCAAGGCAATTTTCCGCAAACTCCTGATAGGTATGCAACATTGCCATCGTCTCTGTTTCCGCTTCTTCTGCGCTCGTATGCGCCGTGTGACCTTCCTGCCACAAGAACTCACTCGTACGAAGGAAAGGACGTGTTGTCTTTTCCCAACGCATAACGTTACACCATTGATC
>CAZBQP010000126.1:0-3765 GCA_964494075.1 uncultured Clostridia bacterium | reverse complement strand
GAAAATTTACTTTACAAATCATAAAAAATAAGTTATAATAAATAAAAATGAAGAAAGGCGTTTGAGTAAGGACACGTCTTTTACGAGAGCTTCGCACAGAGAAATCCCGTATTGCTGAGAGGGAAAAGGGGCACGTAAAAGGTATCACCTTATAAGCTGATTCGAAGAACTCTCCCTACAATATATAATATATATAGGGCGACAGTAATCGAATACGGGTTTGCATTCCGTGATCAGGTGCAACGAATGACGGTTCGTTTTGGTGGTGATAAAAAAAGCCTTTGTGTTTTTCCAAAACGCAGGGGCTATTTTTTTACGGTAGAGGTTAAAAACTCCTTGACGAACGTATGATTGAAGAATAAAACATTGGAGATAAAAAAATGTCTATGTACAAGAAAGTGGATACGTCCTTGAACTTTGTAGAAAGAGAAAAGGAAATCGTCGAATACTGGAATGAAAACAAAATTTTTGAACAGAGTATGAAGGCGACGGAAGGCAAGGAGGAGTTTTCCTTCTACGACGGTCCTCCTACGGCGAACGGAAAACCTCATATCGGGCATATTCTCACCCGTGTTATGAAGGATATTGTTCCTCGCTATAAAACTATGAAAGGGAAACACGTTTTGAGAAAAGCGGGTTGGGATACGCACGGTCTTCCCGTTGAGCTTGAAGTGGAAAAGAAGCTCGGCATGGAGAATAAAAGCGAAATTGAAAATTACGGGATTGAGCCGTTCATTAAAGAATGTAAAAATTCCGTATTCAAGTATACGAGTGAATGGAAGGAGATGTCCGATAGAGTTGGTTACTGGTGCGACATGGACAATCCTTACGTGACCTATCATGACAATTATATCGAATCGGAATGGTGGGCGCTTAAAGAAATTCATAAAAAGGGGCTCTTGTACAAAGGACACAAGATCGTGCCCTATTGCCCCCGTTGCGGAACGGCGCTTTCCTCGCACGAGGTTGCACAGGGGTATAAAGACGTCAAACAGGTGACGGCATTCGTGAAGTTTAAGGTCAAGAATGCGGAGAATACCTATATCCTCGCTTGGACGACGACTCCTTGGACGTTGCCTTCCAACGTGGCCCTTTGTATGAACCCCGCCTTTGACTACGTCACCGTGAAAATGGAAGAAAGCGGCGAAACGTACATTCTTGCGGAAGGGCTCTTGAAGAGTGTGCTCGGTGAAGAAGGGTACACCGTGCTTTCGACGAAGAAAGGTACGGAATTCGAGTATACCGAATATGAACCTCTCTATTCGTACGGAAAAGAAAAGTTCAACTATCGTGAAAAAGCCCATTACGTAACTTGCGACAATTACGTCACTCTTTCCGACGGTACGGGCGTCGTGCACATTGCGCCTGCGTTTGGTGAAGACGACTATAAAGTGGGTAAGAAATACAATTTACCCGTCGTGCAGCTCATTGACGAAAACGGGAAATTCCCCAGCGCTTGCGGCGAGCTTACCGGGATTGGCGCACAGGCGGCGGACCCCATGGTTATCAAAGATCTTAAAGGGCGTGGTTTGCTCTTGAAGACGATGGAGATCACGCACAGCTATCCTTTCTGCTGGCGTTGCGATACGCCGCTCATCTATTACGCAAGATCGAGCTGGTTTATCAAAGTTACGGCGGTTAAGGATAGATTGATTGCTGCAAATCGCTCTGTTAACTGGATGCCCGATACAATCAAGGAAGGACGTATGGGTAACTTCCTTGAAAACGTTATCGACTGGGGTTTGTCTCGTGATAGATACTGGGGCACTCCTTTGCCTGTTTGGGTGTGTGAAGATTGCGGTGAGATTGAAGTAATCGGCTCTCGCGCGGAACTCGTTGAAAAATGCGGCGCACCCGAAGATATCGAATTGCATCGTCCCTATTTGGACAACCTCACCTGCAAGTGTGGCAAGTGTGGCGGTAAGATGAGCCGTACCCCCGAAGTAATCGACTGTTGGTTCGACTCCGGCTCTATGCCTTTTGCGCAGTATCATTACCCGTTTGAAAATAAGGAACTCTTCCATCAAACCTTCCCGGCAAACTTTATTTCCGAGGCAGTCGATCAGACTCGTGGGTGGTTCTACACCTTGCTCGTAATTTCGACCATTCTTTTCGACAAAGCTCCGTTTAAGAATTGTATCGTCTTGGGGCACGTTAATGATAAGAACGGTATCAAGATGTCGAAACATAAAGGAAATGTCGTTGATCCTTTCTCCGTCCTCGATAAACAGGGGGCTGATGCGGTGCGTTGGTATTTCTACACCTCGTCCGCACCTTGGATTCCTTCTCGTTTCTATCCCGAGGCGGTGAGTGAAGCGCAGAGAAAGTATATGGGTACTCTTTGGAATACCTACGCATTCTTCTGTTTGTATGCAGACGTTGACAAGTATAACCCTGCAGAGTACGATTTGAGGAAATGTAAACTTTCCCTCATGGATAAGTGGATTCTTTCTAAGCTCAATACGCTCGTGGATTTTGTGGATAAGAATTTGGAAGTGTATAATATCACGGATAGTGCGCGTGCTTTGCAAGATTTCTCGGATATTCTTTCCAACTGGTATGTCCGTCGTGGTCGCGATAGATACTGGGGAAGTGAAATGACGGAAGATAAGGCGGCGGCATATACGACTCTTTGGCACGTACTCGTGACCTTTGCTAAGATCACCGCGCCCTACACTCCTTTCATTGCGGAACAGATGTATCTTAATCTTGTGCCTGCATTCTTTAAGGATGCGCCTAAGTCTGTTCATCTTTGTGATTTCCCTGAATATGATGCTGCAATGGTGGACGAAAAACTTGAAAAGGGTATGGATACCGTACTTGACATTGTCAACCTCGGTAGAGCAGCTCGTAATACGGGCAACGTGAAAAATCGTCAGCCTTTGTCGGAAATGTACGTCATCACGGCTCGAACGGGTGAACTCGACGAAGGGTTGAAGGCGATCGTTCTTGACGAACTCAACGTGAAAGCGTATAAATCGGCAGGGGATGCAACCGAATTCATTTCTTATAAATTGAAACCTCAGCTGAAAACTATCGGTCCTAAGTATGGTAAGAAACTTGGCATGATTAAGAACTTCTTGGAAGGCTGTGATGCGAAGGCTGCGAAAGAAATCGTGGATGCAGTTCGTGGCGGCGGGGAATATGTTCTTGCGCAAGATTCCGACGTTGTTTTGAAGGAAGAAGATTTGCAAATCTTTACTGAAAGCAAGACGGGCTTCATTTCTGCCAGCGACAACGGCGTAACCGTAGCGCTCAATACTACCTTGACGGATGAACTTATCATGGAAGGGGTGGAGAGAGAACTTGTTTCTAAAGTGCAGGCAATGAGAAAGGAAGCGGACTTCCAAATCACCGATCGTATCGCTATTTATTATATGGCGGAAGGAAAAGCGAAGGAAGCGCTTGCTATGGCGGCGTTCAAAGAGGACGTTCTGGCTGTTTCTGTCACCGAAGGGGAGTTTGCGGATGCAGATATCACCAAAGACGTAGACGTTAATGGCGAAAAAGCACGTATTTCTTTGGTTAGAACGACAAAATAAGGCGAAAATAAACTTTTTTCAAAAAAATAAAAAAAAGTTTAAAAAAACGCTGAAAAATAGTTGACAATAGAAAAAATATCTGGTATGATATACAAGCTATCGTCGTGAGCCACCTGAAAAGGTGATCCGCGAAAGTCAACGAAAAAAACTTTTTAAAAAAAATAAAAATTTTTCAAAAAAGTGGTTAAAAACAGTTGACAAAGGTAAGCAGTTTGTGATATCA
>CAZBQP010000125.1:0-3776 GCA_964494075.1 uncultured Clostridia bacterium | reverse complement strand
ATGGTAGTAACAGCTACATATAGCGATAATTCAACGGTTGCAATTTCAGGCTACACTTATAAAACGGAGCCTTTAACAATTGACGATCAAAAGATTGTTATTTCTTATGAGGGGAAAACAGTAGAACTTGCAATCACGGTTACGAAACCTAAACAGACGGCTTTGACAGCTGAGGATTACGACGTGGCGGCGGAATTGTTGTTCACTGATTCGAGTAATTATAAACTTGTTGGTGGGGCTAAGAAAGGCGCTGCGAGACAATTTGAGGATGGTAAGATTGCGGAGCGTTTACGTTGTAATAAAACGCTGGGGGCATATATTCAATTTGAATATGATTTTGGCGAAGATAAAGATCTTACCCAAGCTGGATTTATGTTCTATGGTTTGCATACGCGTGGCGGTACGTATGTAGAAGTTTCTACTGACGGAACCAACTTTACAAGAATTGCATCCGTTTCCGCAACAGATAAAAAAATTACGGCGGATTGGAAAGAAAAGGCTGACAATATTTTGAACGGCGATCAAACAGATAGTAATATGTACGCCATGTATTATAATGTTTTCATGAACGGTGCTACAAAATTGTATGTAAGAATAGGTTATGATGCCCCCACGATTACTGTGCAAGATCAGGAAGGCGCTGATATTTTCGGAAGCATCACATTCTATTCAAGATTGGATTTAACAGTTGTTAAATGAGTAATTATAGCCGAATGTAAGTGAAAACAATAAAAAAATTGTAGAGTAGTAGGCAAATTATTTTCAAAAATTAAGGTTACCCGCTTTATTTTTGCGGGTAACCTTTTGTATAATGAATATTACAGTACGACATAAGGCGACAAGATATACGAGAATGACTTTTGACTCTCATGAAGTTCGTTTTGCCAAAATTTTGCCCGTCGTCGCATTGAGTAAAAAGGCGTGAATGTGTCCGTTGCGGTCGATAATGCCCACGTAATAGTAGGGGGCGTCTTCATAGATCAAACGGATATAGATTTCACCGGCAAATCCATATTCGTCGGTGAGCGAGGCGAATAATTCGCTTTCCGCAGTCTGTAAAATTTTCAAAATTCCCTCCGGGGAGATTGTATCTTCCGCAAGAATAGAGCGTGCGTGTAATTCAAGCTTCACCTCTCCGTATTCAAGACGGCAGGGGAGTTCGCTTGCCTGAGCGACGTCCAACGAACAGGAGAAGTAATACTCCGTTTTTACGTTGTCAAATGACATTTCCCCACCATATTCTTTGCCGTCGAAAGTGAAGAATATTTTACACGTTTTATCCCCTTCGGGGGCTACCAGGTATAGCTCCACGCATGTGGAACGCTCTTTGGGAATACCATCGGTGAGGTAGGGTGATTCTTTGGAAATGGCGTAAATGCGCAAATCGAAGCTTTGTTCGCTTGCCAGAAAGACGTTGCTTCTCAGTTCGGAAACATAGTCCATATAATCAATTTCTTTTTGGCAGGAGGTGAATAGTCCCAAGCCGATAATTGCCAAAAGGATCGCAAGCAACATTTTCAGACGTGAAAGTTTCCATTTTTTTATTGAAAAATTCTTCATATTTTAATATATTAAAAAAAAGGCGAAAAGATACTAAAATATTTCCGTTCATACAGTTGATTTTTTGTGTGTAATGTGGTAAAATATTATAAATATATCGGGAGGAGACGTTCATGGGTGTGGATAAAGTGATTCTCAGAACATTCTTAAACACGCTTGCGGCAATCATGTTGCTGTTTGGCTTTATGATGCTCATGTTGATTGCGTTTTATCCTTCCACCATGATGGAGCTCACCTACAACCTGGGCATGGATGCGTCGAGTATTCGATACGCAGAGCGTGCTTATGATTGGAGTAAGGATGAATACTTCATTGTCCACGCCATGGAAACGGCAATTGGCATGAAGGATACCGAGAAAATCGAGGCGTGTGGAGAGAAATTCATTGCGGACGAGGACTTCAACGAGTATTGCGCTGCAAAAAATGAAAAACTTCCTGAAAATGTGGCGCTCACCTACGAACAGTATGTATACGGGCAGGTGTGCGTGGCGAAATATGAAAACGGAGATAAGGCGGGCGCCGTTGCGCGCGCAGTTGAGCTGACGATCGGATTTCCGATGAATAATGCAATCGTTGCGGTGTTGTATACGTCGATTGCGGATAGAGACGTGACGACAATCAATTTGATAAGGGAAAAAATGGAGCAACTTGACACCAGTACGTTTTCCGAGAGTGAGAAAGCGTATTTTAACGAGGTGTTTGCGTTGACAAATGGATAATGGATGATTTTACCTCGGGTAAAAACGTCCATTTTTCTTATTATTTATTACCACGGATATTAAACAAGGAGATATACATTAATGAGTAGCAGAATTGTAAAAGAAGGCTTGACGTTTGACGACGTACTTTTAATTCCTCAGGCATCTAACGTATTGCCAAGCGAAGTGGATTTGAGAACGAATCTCAGCAATAAGATCAAACTCAACTTACCTTTGATCAGCGCAGCGATGGATACGGTCACCGAGAGTCGTATGGCGATTGCTATGGCGCGTGAAGGTGGGCTTGGTATTATTCACAAAAATATGTCTATTGAAGAACAGGCAGCGCACGTTGACAGAGTAAAACGCAGCGAGCACGGCGTTATCACCGATCCTTTCTTCCTGGAACCGGACAATCTCGTGAAGGATGCTTTGCAACTCATGGAGAAATACCGCATTAGCGGTGTGCCCATCACCAAAGAGGGGAAACTTGTCGGTATTCTTACCAACCGTGATCTCCGTTTTGAAAGTAATTATGAACAGCCTATTTCCAACGTTATGACGAAGAAAGGGCTTGTAACGGCGCCTGAGGGAACTTCTTTGGCACAGGCGCAGAAAATTCTCGGCAAACACAGAATTGAAAAACTTCCCATCGTGGATAAGGACGGCTATTTGAAAGGTCTTATCACGATTAAGGATATTGAGAAATCCATTCAGTATCCTAACTCTGCAAGGGATGTGAACGGCAGACTTTTGGCAGGCGCAGCTGTCGGTACGGCGGCAAACACCATGGAGCGTGTAGCAGCGCTCGTGGCTGCAAGAGCAGACGTCATTGCCATTGATACGGCGCACGGACATTCGGCAGGGGTATTGAAGAAGGTAGAGGAAATCAAATCCAAGTATCCGAACGTTACGTTGATTGCAGGCAATGTCGCAACGGCAGCTGCCACCGAAGCGCTTATCAAATCGGGCGCAGACATCGTCAAAGTGGGGATCGGCCCCGGTTCGATCTGCACCACTCGTATCGTAGCCGGTATCGGTGTGCCGCAGCTCACGGCTGTTATGGATTGCGCAGAAATGGCAGATAAATTTGGCAAGTCGATTATCGCAGACGGCGGTATCAAATACAGCGGCGACATCGTAAAGGCGCTCGCTGCAGGCGGCAGCGCAGTCATGGTAGGCTCTTTGCTTGCAGGGACGTTGGAAAGCCCGGGCGAAGTGGAGCTTTATCAGGGCAGAAGTTTCAAAGTATACAGAGGTATGGGCTCTCTCGGCGCAATGGCAGCAGGGAGCAACGACAGATATTTCCAGGAAGGGCAGAAGAAGTTTGTTCCCGAAGGGGTGGAAGGCAGAGTGCCTTACAGAGGAAGCGTTGCCGAGGTAATCTTCCAGATGAAGGGCGGTCTTCGTTCGGGCATGGGCTATTGCGGAAAGGCGACGATCGAGGAACTTCGCACGACGTCCGAATTTGTTCGCATCACCAACGCAAGCTTGGTAGAAAGCCACCCTCATGACATT
>CAZBQP010000124.1:0-3781 GCA_964494075.1 uncultured Clostridia bacterium | reverse complement strand
GGAATATTCAGTATAAAATAATAGAATGGGGGAAAGGGGGGTGGGAAAGAATTGAGGAATTTTGAGAGAACATTATTCAAAGAATGGAAAAATGAATTGCATTTTTTAGGAAAGTGTGGTATAATCATAACTCAAATAAAGGTAGGATAGAATTTTGAACAACGAATTTTTTTCTTTTGAATTGATTAAAACAGATCCTGAGACGGGGGCACGTGCGGGGATTTTGCATACGCCGCACGGGGATATTGAAACGCCTGTCTATATGCCGGTTGGCACGCAGGCGACGGTGAAAGGGGTGTTTCCTCGTGATTTGAAGGAAGCAGGCTCTCAGATCATTTTGTCTAACACGTATCATTTGTATATGCGTCCGGGCGACGAGATTGTAAAAAAGGCCGGCGGCTTGCATAAGTTCATGAACTGGGATAGACCTATTTTGACGGATAGCGGCGGATTTCAGGTATTCTCGCTTGGGAAGCTCAATAAAATTACCGACGAAGGGGTAGAGTTCTCTTCCAACATCGACGGGAGTAAGCATTTCTTTACGCCCGAAAAAGCGATGCAAGTAGAACAGAATCTCGGTGCGGATATCATCATGGCGTTTGACGAGTGTAGTCAATACGGGTACAACCACGCACAAGCGGAGGCGGCAATGAAACGTACTGCCGCTTGGTTGGAACGTTGCTATAAGTTCCACGATAAGCCAAATCAGGCACTCTTCCCCATTGTACAGGGAAACATGTACAAGGATTTGCGTTCGGAAAGCTTGCAACGCACTCTTCCGTTTGTCAAGCACGGCATTGCCATCGGCGGACTTTCCGTTGGCGAACCCAAACCGTTGATGTACGAGCTGCTCGATCATTTGCAGCCCTTGCTCCCCACCGACGTGCCTCGTTATCTTATGGGTGTCGGCTCTCCTGATTGCTTGATTGAGGGGACTATGCGCGGGGTGGATATGTTCGATTGCGTGTTGGCAACTCGAATTGCTCGTAACGGCACGGCAATGACTTCGCACGGCAGAGTGGTCGTGAGAAACGGGAAGTTTAAGGAAGATTTCACTTCTCTCGATGATGAATGTGATTGCTACTGTTGCAGAAATTACACGAAAGCGTATTTGCGTCATTTGATTAACGTAAATGAGATGTACGGCGCAATGCTTTTGAGTTTGCATAACATCACCTTCTTGCATAAGCTAATGAAAGGCTTGCGTGAATCCATTCTCGGCGGTTACGTCAAAGAATACGCACGTGAATTTTATCGTAAGTACGGCGGAGAAGGCAAGTGGTAAAGGTGAATTTGATATAGACCTATTAATATATAATGTAAAGGGGCGAAAGAGTTCGCTCCTTTTTTGATGAAATAATTTTTTGATTTAATAATGAAGAGAAAGGAGAAAACGCTTTCTCAACGGATATTGCCGTGATGATGATTGTTGAGTTTTTTCAACGTGAACGCATACCTGCCTACCTCATTCCGCTTATTTTTTCTCTTTTCGCTATATTTGCGGTAGATACGACGAGCACTCATTTTCGTTGAAAAAGGAAGGGAGAGCGATTCCATGGTCATGCTTGAATAGTGCAAAAAAGAGGGCGCGAGGGGGAGCTGTTGGATTTGTTTGCTGTGAAAAATATGTAAAAAAACGGTGAAAATGCAAAAGTTTCCAAATTTCTCCCGAAAAACACTTGCCAAAAGAGCAAAAAAAATGTATCATAAGTGTACAATAAAAAAGAAATGCGTGTTAAACGCAAAAAGTAAGGAGAAAAGTATGTTATTGAATTTGTTAGATGAAGCAACTTCTTCCACAACGGACAATTCAAGCCCTTGGAGTACGTTGATTCTGCTCGGTGTCTTTGTTGTGCTTATCGTTGTAATGATGGTGTTCAACAGACGTTCGCAGAAGAAGAGAGAAGAGGAAACCAAAAACTTGCTTGCAGGCTTGAAGCCCGGCAATACTGTTAAAACGATCGGCGGCATTTGCGGTACGGTTGTGGAAGTTTGCGAAGATGGTACCTTTGTTTTGGAAACGGGTACGGACGCAAGCGGTAAATCCTATTTGAAATTCGACAAGTTTGCCATTTCGCAGACGGATGCCGTTCCTGTAACGACCGATAAGAAAGAAGATACCGTGGAAGAACCTATTGACGAAACGGTGAAAGAAAAGGTTGAAGATAATACGGAAAACGAATAATTGAAATGAGAATAAACAAAAAACGCCTTCGCATACAATACTGCGGAGGTGTTTTTCTATGCAATATCAAAAAAATCAAGAGAATTTCTTTTCCGTTGTCAAAGGTGTGTTGCTTGCGCTCGGCGTTTCGTTGCTGCTTGCTATCGTCTTTGCCGTCGTGCTCCGTACAACGTCTTGGGGTGAAAATATTGTGTATTCCGTAAACCAAATTATCAAAGTCATCGCAGTCATGGTAGGGGTGTTCGGGTTTATAAGAGGGGAAAGAGGCTGGCTCCGAGGGGGTATCGTCGGGCTTTTATTCACCGCCCTTTCCTACCTTGCGTTTTCCTCGATCGGGGGTGATTTTTCGTTGTCGTGGTTGCTTGTTTTGGAACTTTTCGTTGCTTTTTTGGCGGGTGCGTTGAGCGGTAGCCTCGCCGTCAATCTACGGAAGTGAGGGAAAGAGTGCGTTTTGGCGGCTTTTTGGGAAATAAATTCCCCTTCCGTGCGTAAAATGTTGAAAAACTGCGGTAAAGCGCTTGCGTTTTTTGAAAAAGTGTATTATAATATGTACATAAAAAATAGTTGGGAGGAAAACGTTATGATCAAAACGATTGCGAAACCCGCTGACAAGAAAGTTACCGGCTGCGGCGAATGCAGAAGCACCTGTCAGTCCGCTTGCAAAACGAGCTGCACGGTAGGCAACCAGTCTTGCGAAAGAATTACGCGCGAAGAAAAAATCGAACGTAAGTAAGTAGGCACAAAGGGACGTAAGGCAAAAAAACGCGAAACGGCGTATCAAGGCGCGCGTGTGTTTATACGCGCCCTTTTTTTGCCGTTTAGGACAAAAAAATATCAAGCGATTCTCACGGCAAACGCCGTGATCGGGTAAAAACATGATTCACGTATTCAACTACAAGGACAAAAACTACATTTACGACGTAGGGAGCGGCAGTTTGCACGAATGTGACAAAACCACCGCCGACTATTTGAAAGCCAAGGAAGAGGGACAAGACGTCGACGTCACCTATATCACGGACGAGCAGATCAAGGAAATTCTCGCCGACGTGGAAGGGCTGAAAGAACAGGGCTTGCTTTTCAAGGAAGAGGTGAAATCCTATCCAATGAAGAGCAACGAAGTGAAGGCGTTGTGTATCCATATCTGCCATGACTGCAACTTCCGTTGCCGTTATTGTTTTGCTGACGAGGGCGCATATCATTCCAAGCGCGAATCCATGAGCTTCGAGACGGCGAAAACCGCCGTGGACTTTTTGATTGCGAACAGCGGCAATCGCAAGGTGTTGGAAATGGATTTCTTTGGCGGTGAGCCCTTGATGAACTTCGGCGTTTTGAAACAGACGGTGGAGTATGCCAAGGCGGCAGGTGCGAAGGCAGGTAAGAAATTCCTGTTCACAACGACGACCAACGCATTGCTCTTAAACGACGAAGTGATTGAATTTTTCAATGCGGAAATGGAAAACGTCGTGCTTTCGCTCGATGGCAGAAAGGAAGTTCACGACGCCATCAGAAAGTCGATCAACGGCAAAGGCACGTTCGACCTCATCATTGATAAAATCAAGAAATTTATTTCCCTGCGCGGGAATAAGAGCTACTACG
>CAZBQP010000123.1:0-3828 GCA_964494075.1 uncultured Clostridia bacterium | reverse complement strand
CTTAATGATAAAAACTTATAAAAATATCCTCAACACATCCTCAACTGCCATTTTAAGTCTCAACTCAAACGCCTGTTCAAACGCCGAAAAAAGCTACTACAATAGCGCAAAACATTAATACTCGCACAAATTCTTCACTTACCCCCCTCCCGAAAATATTGTACTCACAACAAAAAAACGCCGCCGTTGCGACGTTTTCCGTATTTAGTCTCCTCATTACACGCTATAGACACTCGTACTTTACACATTCGAAAGCACGTCATAAGCACGTAGGTTCAATCCAAAAAATCCTCCGCATGAAGATGTTGGCGCAGCTTTTCCATGGCACGCTTTTCAATTCTCGAGATATACGAACGGGAAATTTTCAAAACGTTTGCCACTTCTCTTTGCGGTAAAGGAATTCCCCCCTTTAAGGCATACCGCAAGCAGATAATGGTATATTCTCGTTCCGACAAGATCTTTTTGATTTGTTCCAAAAGTTTCTCTCTTTGCACCGAACTTTCTACCTGCTCAAATACACAATCCTCCTTCTCAAAGAGAAGATCCATCAAAATCAGCTCGTTTCCGTCTTTATCCGTCCCCACAGGATCGGACAAAGAAAGCGTGTTTTTATGTTTTTTGTTGGCTCGAATCAACATAAGAATTTCATTCTCGATACATCTTGCCGTATAGGTTGCAAGCGCCGTACCTCGTCCGGGTTTATAACTCCCGATCGCTTTAATCAGTCCGATGCTCCCGACCGAAATCAAATCGTCCGTTTCTGCTGCGCCTGTGTACTTTTTCACAATATGCGCCACCAATCGCATATTATGTTTCACTAATATATCCCTCGCTTCCTTATCACCTTGCGCCACCAACGCCAAATACTTTTCTTCCTCTTCTTTCGACAATGGCTTCGCAAAGGTATTCTTAGTCCCTATCGCCCCCGTAAAAAACACGATACGCCCCAACAACGTCCATAAAAATTCTAAAAACATAGCCGTTCACCTCACGAAACTATCGTATGTTTTGCAGAGTTTGTACTATGACAAAAAAGAAAATTTTACTCGTTACATCCCAGGCTATTATGTTAGCCATAGGTATTATGTGTGACATAAACCCAGAAAAATAAAGAAGTTGTGTATCATCTTACTATGCGTGACATAGGTATTATGTTACACATAGTTCTTTTGCTTTGTCTTACTTTTCAATAAAAAACACCCCTTTTTATCAAAAAAGAGGCGCCTTTTCTTCAAATAAACGATTTGAGTCTGTCTGTAAGCCGAGTTCTGTCGTGTACGGTCATTTATCTAGACTTATCGTCACCGATAAGCTCAAGCGATATTCACAGCTTCCGTCGGACGGACAGCCCTATTGACGGAAGCCCAATCTTGCAGCGAGTGGGGTTTACATGGCATACCGTGTTACCACGATATCGGTGAGCTCTTACCTCGCCTTTCCATCCTTACCGATAAGAGGCGGCTTTTTTTCAAAAACACTCCCGTCAAACGACAAGCACTTATCGGCGGTTTATTTCTGTTGCACTGTCCCGAAGGTCACCCTTGCCTGACGTTATCAGGCACCCTGTCCTATACTGCTCGGACTTTCCTCATGATCTAAAAAGACCCCGCGACCGTATAACAAACTCAAATCTTTAATATTATATCACTTTTTTCAAAAAAAATCACTCATTTTCTTGCTTTTTTTATAAAAAAATAGTACAATATAGGAAAATTTTATTTTAAAATCAGCTTCCAAAGCCTATGTTTCACAAAAAAGGTTTCACGAAGTACCATTATAGTAGGAGATTTTATGAAAAAAACAAAAATCATATGCACCCTTGGCCCGGCAAGCGAAAATAAAGCTACTTTTTCTAAAATGGCTGACGCCGGCATGGACGTTGTCCGTCTCAATTTTTCTCACGGAAATCATGCAGAGTTCGTGAAAAAGATTGCAATGATTAAAGAGGTTCGTGAGGAAAAACAGCTCCCTTTGCCCATTTTGCTTGATACCAAAGGCCCTGAACTTCGCATCAAAACATTCAAAACGGGAAAAATCACGTTAAACACAGGCGATCCCTTCACCTTCACAACCGAAGATATTGAAGGAAACGAACAAATGGTAGGCGTTTCTTATAAAGGAATTTGTGAAGATATGCTTCCCGGAGATAAAATTCTCCTCAACAACGGAATGATGGTATTCCGTGTCACCGAAGTGCATGCACCCAACGTGCATTGCGTCGTTGAAATTGGCGGTGAACTTTCCAATCGTAAATCCATGTTCTTCCCCGATAAAGAATTGAAGCTGGATTTCCTTTCCGATCAGGATAAAGCGGATTTGCTTTTCGGCATCGAGCAAGACGTGGATTTTGTCGCACTCTCTTTTGTATCCAAGGCGCAAAACGTGATTGATGCAAAAGAATTCCTCGCCGCACATGGCGGAGAACATATTGACGTCATCGCAAAAATCGAAAATCGAGCAGGCGTGAACAATCTTTTGGAGATCATGAAAGTCTGCGACGGAATCATGGTTGCACGCGGTGACCTCGGTGTGGAAATCCCCTATGAAGAATTGCCCGATATTCAAAAATATATCATCAACCAATGCCGTATTTACGGAAAACGAGTCATCACGGCAACGGAAATGTTGGAATCCATGATTCACAATCCCCGTCCCACGAGAGCAGAGATTTCCGACGTTGCCAACGCAGTTTACGACGGCACTTCTGCCGTTATGCTCTCCGGAGAAACAGCCGCAGGGAGCTATCCCGTTCAATCGGTAGACGCTATGGCAAAAATCGTTGCCAACGCAGAAAATCATATCGAATATATTCAAACGATTGACAACTTTGTTATTAAGAACTCCTCGGAAGCATTGTCACACTCCGCTGCAACACTCGCCAAAGATTTGAATGCGAAAGCCATCGTTGTATGCACACGTACAGGAGGCACGGCACGCATGGTGTCCAGATTCCGTCCAAACATCAACATCATCGGCATTACGACCGACATTCACGCCTATCGTCAGTTGGCGCTTAGTTGGGGCGTTTTGCCTCGTCTCACGGATGAATACGCCTCTATCGACATTCTCTTCTATTTTGCAAAACAGATCGCCAAGAAGAGCAATCTCGTAAAGAAAGGAGACACCATCGTAATCACTGGCGGAACACCAAACGGAAAAAGCGGAAATTCCAACCTTATCAACGTGGAAACGATATAAACGCTACATGAACGCACTATCGCATAAAAACTCCCGACGCATTCACGTCGAGAGTTTTTTCACTCTTTACCCCAACAAGTTCGACATATAATATCCAAAACCGATCACAAAAAGCTCGGTTACGACGGGTAAAATCACCATAAACACATAGAAGCCTATACGTTTACGACGATTCGGATTTCGTTTATCAAATGCAGCCACAATCAATCCTATCAATGCCAACACGGTGAGAACGCCGTTTCCCATACTGCCGCCGATGACGCACACAATGAAAAAAGCAACCGCATACCCGATTCCGTTCTCCGCAGGCGAATACATTCCCTCGTACACCAAAAGACCGACGAGAAATATATTCAAAGCAAAATATGCGATAAAATAAACCCATTTTATAATTTTGTCGGCGATACTCGGCTTGGAATACTCCTTTCCAGCTCTACTTTTCATTTGCAATCACTCCTTTTTCTTTCATTTTATCACAATTTCCCCTCTTTGTCAATATTCCCTTCAAAAATCGAAGGATTTTATGAAATTTTCCATTTATACACTTGCATTCGCATGCAATTCAACATTTTCAAAAAATAAAAATCAAAACTGTCTTAAAAATACTTGCTTTTTTATTAAAAATCATAT
>CAZBQP010000122.1:0-4044 GCA_964494075.1 uncultured Clostridia bacterium | reverse complement strand
GTCGGATGCGATGAGACCTGCCGTCAAGCCCTGAGGGCCGTTTTCATCACGAGTACCGGGAGCGTGAATGGATATAAGAGGCATTCTCCAGTGGAAGGAGTCGCCGATTTTAACGAGTTCATCAATCGTAAGGTTGGCAAGGAGAGTTTTCCATGCGGGATCGTCATAAGCGATCGTGCCTGCATAAGAGTTGTCTTCGTTGAATTGAAGGACGTCGAAAAGTTTTGCGCCGTTATTTGCTTCCAACGTAGGCATCTTGCTCCAGTCGTTGTTGAATACGGAATTAGCTTCGTGATATGCGATTGCTTCTTCGTAGTATTCAGGCATGGTTGCATAGCGATCTTCCTGCAATTCCTTGATCATTTGATCGTTCAAGGTGAGTTTGTAATCTTTATAATATTTACCGTTTTCGGGGGTAGGGAAGGTACCTGCCCAGTCGTTACGGGTAAGGAAGGTTACGGTGTTTGCGCCGAAGTATTGGTTGGGATCAGCATCTTCGAGTTGGTTGGTGATCTCCGTGCCGTTCAACGAGGTTGCAAACGTCGTTGCGTCGAATTCAGCCTGTTCCCAGGTTGCAACCAAGTCTGCGTTGCCAGCCTTGTCCATGCCGTTTTCCGTCGTATAATTCTTTTTGGTAAGAATGTTGTTGATAGCGGCGTGTGCGTCGGTCGCTGCAGTGAGGTAATAGGTGCCTTCATCGAGGATATACGTTGCTGCGCCGTATGCGTCGTAGGAAGCGATGTCACGTTTGTCAACGGTGGTGGAAACGCTTACGGTTTCACCTGCTTTGACAAGGACTTTTTCAAAACCTACAAGGTTTACGGAAGCTTTTTCCACACCGTTTGCTTTATCATAATCGGTGTAAGGGGACTGAGAATAGAGCTGAATGGTTTCTTTGCCGTCGATATCGCTCGTATTCGTAACTTTGATGGAAACAGCAATCGTCGTTCCGTTGTCGGTGATTTGGAAATCGCTGTATTCAAAAGTGGAGTAAGAAAGACCGTAACCGAAGGGGTAAGCCACTTCTTCAGTGTAGTTGAAGTTGCCTACGTTTGCTGTGTTCATTACCTTGTCTTCGTAACGGGTTTCATAATATTTATACCCTACATAAATGCCTTCCTGGTAAACCATATAGGTGCTTGCGTTGGAAGGGATTGCTTCTACGTTGCCCTGATAAGTGAGTGCCTTAAAGCTCTGCATGGCGGGGGAGGAATAGTTGTCGTAGAGATAGGTGTCTACCAAATTACCCGATGGGTTTACGTTCCCTGCGAGAATGTCGGCAACAGCTTCCGTACCCATGCTGCCAAGTCCGCCAACCCAAAGGACAGCGTCCACGTCGTAATCATTCAAGAAATCGAGTTGCAAGGGGTTGGAGGTGTTCAAAAGGACGATGATCTTTTCAAAGTGCTCTTCCGCCAATTCAAACATTTCCTTTTCTTCTTTGCTGAGTGCGAGGTAGTTTTTGTTCGTTTCGGTTTCGTCAGCCGTTGCGTGAGAGTTGCAATCGTAACCTTCGCCGCCTACGCGAGAAAGGGTGATGATTGCCGCATCTTTATACGTCTTGAAGGAATCGAGTACGCTTTCAGGATATTTATCCTTAGGTACTTCTTTGATGGAAGCATGCCCTGCAAGAACGGCGCTTTCGCCTTCGCTTGCCGAACGTCTGTATTGCTTGCCTTCACCGTTTGCATAGAAATCCCAAAGGGTGGGGTTCACGGTGTCTTTGCCGAGAGAAGATTCCAACGAATCTTTCAAATTCTTCGCAGTAGATGCATCTACGTTCCCCGAACCGGTGCCCCCGTAAACGAGGTCAACAGAGCTGGAGGAAAGGGTGCTTACTTTGGAGTTTGCTGCAAGGGGAAGAACGCCGTTGTTTTTAAGCAAAGCTGCGCCTTCTGCTTCTACGTCGTAGCAAACTTCTTTGCCGGCTTCTACCAATTTCTCTGCGCTTGCGAAATCGCTCTTAAAATAGACTGCGTTTTCATCAGCGTTGACAAGCTCGTGGAAGCTGCCGCCGACAAAGGCTGCAATCGTATTGTCGAACATGTTCAAAAATACGGTAACGCCAGCCAAAACGAGGGAAATTACAGTGGTAAAAATACCGAGGAATTTCCAACCGCTTACATTCTTGCGTCTTGCCCTTTTATAGGCTTTTTTTGCCGTCTTGTAAGCTGATTTGGTTTTTTTGAGTTCAGTTTTCATATAGGGTGCTCCTTATTATATATTACTATACATTATTATATCATAGTATGGCTGATTTTGCAAGTTCTTTACTGAGTATTTTGTGAAAAAATTGCATATTTTTTTATAAAATATCGAAAACAATTGAGTATAAGTATGCGGAAAACGAATGTCCTTCATGCAGAGAACAAAGCTGACTCGTTGAATTTGTACTTCTAAGGAAAAAAGACACCGAAAACCACGCATGTGGTTGACAGTGTCTTTTTTGTGAGAATATGTGAATTTAACAAAAGTTTTCAAACAGCACAATGAAAACTTCACATTTTAGTTTCGGACTCTATTTTCCCTTCGGGTAGATATTCGGTCATGCCCATTGCTTTTGCGTGTTCTTCACGGGCGCTGGTCTTGCCTTCGGGATTGATATCACCTGCTTTAGTAAGGGCAATTTTGGTAAGCAAGGGACCGACGAGTTCATAGATAAGTACGGCAAACAGGGTAATGTTGGAAATCAGCAACCCGATGTCGCCGCCGAGTGTTTGCGCCTTCATTGCCATGCCGAGTGCCACGCCTGCTTGGGGCAGGAGGGTGATGCCGAGGTATTTTACGATATTGTCGTCGCATTTCGACAGCTTTGCACTCAAGAATGCACCCGAATATTTGCCGGCGGAACGGGCGATGATATAGACGATGCCCACCAAAACAACCATAATATCCGTAAAGACGGAGAGTTCGAGTTCTGCGCCGCTGAGGACGAAGAAGAGTACGAACAGAGGTGCCGTCCAACGATCTACTCTTTCCATCAATTCTTCGGAGAAATCGCAGATGTTGCAGAAAACGGTGCCAAGCATCATACAGGTGAGCAAGGAGGAGAAGGAGACGTGTACGCTTCCAATGTCAAATTGAAGCATAGACAGGGCAATCGTCATAAATACGAATGCGATGGATACGGAAAGACGTTTGGAACGAGAGTGGAAAAAACGTTCGCAAAGATGGAACAAAGCGCCCATAATTGCGCCGAGCGTCAAAGAAAGAATGACTTCCAATAAAGGTTCGACGAGGACGGAGACAACGTCTACGCTTCCTGCACCGATAGCTTTCGCAATACCGAAAGAGACTGCGAAGAGAACGAGTCCGACTGCGTCATCAAGGGCGACGACAGGCAGGAGAATGTCCGTTACGGGACCTTTTGCTTTATATTGTTTTACGACCATGAGGGTTGCGGCAGGGGCAGTTGCGGCCGCGATAGCGCCAAGCACGATTGCCGCTTCCAGTGAGAGCTTATCGGGAATTGCGAGATGTAATAAAATCAGGGCAATATCGACGACGGCGGTTGTCATGACCGCTTGAAAAATGCCGACGATGGTTGCCTGCTTCCCAATCTTTTTCAGTTGAGAAAGCCTAAATTCGTTGCCGATGGAAAAGGCGATAAAGCCGAGGGCTACGTCGCAGATGATGGAATATCCCTCCAAGGATTCCATAGATGTAAAGCCAAGTCCCTCTATACCAAATGCGCCTAAGCAATAGGGACCGATTAAGATACCTGCCACCAGGTATGCGGTGACGGCAGGGAGCTGCGCCAATTTTGCCAGACGGGAAAGCAACAATCCCGCCAACAGGGCGATGGAAAGTGAAAGTAATGCTTCCATATACGTGATAACCTTCTTTTGTTTATTTTTTTGAATGCTCAAAACAACTGACATTATACTACTTCCTTGTCGGAAATGCAAATGAAAGCGCATTGAAAAATGAAATTTTTGTGAAATTTTTTGACGGATTGTGAAAATGCTTGTTTTTCACGCTTGTGCAGAAAAAAATGAGGGGAAAATTTGGCGAATGTATTGCTTTTTGGTCGAAAGAGTGTTA
>CAZBQP010000121.1:0-4092 GCA_964494075.1 uncultured Clostridia bacterium | reverse complement strand
CGATCACCGCAGCAATCCACCCACCGTGTCCCTTTTCCCGATTAACACGAGCCTGTTTCACCTCGCCCATCCCCTTGTTTCGCTTTTGCGCCTTTTTACGAGCCTTTTCTTGATGTTTGTTGGCTTTAGCGTGGGCACGCTCTTTCACTTTTTCTTCCTTTTCTGCTGCGTGTTTTTCTGCAAGCTTTTTGCGTTCGGCTGCATGCTTTTCCGCCTTGGCCTTTCTTTCCGCCAACCGCTTTTCAATTTTTGCATTTTCTTCGGCAACGTATTTTTTATATTCGGCAATTTTTTCTTTCATTTTTTTGCCGTGCGCCTGCTTTTTCTTTTCCTTTTTCGCCTTCTTTTCCAGAGCACGTTCCACCCGTGCTCGAGCAGCACGACTTTCCTTATCCGCAGGACTCTCCTTGTCGGCAACGCTTTCCTTGCGTTCTACCGTGACGCTTTTGACGGAGTCTCCCATCGCCGCATCCCCTTTTGCCGTATTATCCTTGTGTGTCTTCTTGACTTTCTTTTCCACCGTCTCAACTTTTTCCGCCCCGGAGGACACGTTCGTTGCGACTTCTACTTCTTTCTTTTTCATACTTTTCTCCCCCCCCTACATAGAATTTCACATTAAATTGCGAATACGTGTTTTCCGATGACCGTAACAGTACGGCGATCAAAAATCCAAGCGCTGGTTGCGATGGCGGGATTATAATAATAGAGTGCACCGCCTGAAGGGTCCCAACCGTTGATAGCGTCCTTTGCCGCCTTCATCGCCGTCTCATTCGGTTCTAAATTGATTTGCCCGTCGTCCACAGCGGTAAATGCTCCCTTTTGATAGATGACACCCGAAACGGTGTTCGGGAACGACTTATCCCGCACCCGATTCATAATCACCGCACCGATGGCAACCTGACCTGTATACGGTTCGCCACGCCCCTCGGCGTGAATGGTTTTTGCGAGCAAATAAACGTCCGAGCTGGAATAACCGCCTACACCACCGGCATTCTGCGACTGCCCTGCGAGCACCTCGTAAGAGCTGTTCATACCGAGCGCCTTATAGGTAGATTTTCCCACGACACCATCAGGGGTAAGCCCGTTCTTTTTCTGGAATGCAATCACCGCATTCTTTGTGCCGACACCAAACACGCCGTCCACGTTTCCCGAATAATATCCCCAGCGATTCAACCGTTGTTGCACCTCTTTCACCTCGGCACCACGGCTGCCCTGTTTGAGAACAGCTGCCGTCGCAACGGCTTGCTCTTCACACTCAACGCATACATGGGTGGGACAAAAACTCGTTGCAGCAATAGCAGAGCCGCCAACCGTCACGCATGCGAGCAATACGAATATGGATTTTTTGATTGATAATTTCATATCCTTTTCCTCCTATGTATATACGCCGAGGCTTACTCTTTACGTGCCGATTTCCACTCCTCGATAATTTCCAGAATCTTACTTCTATAAACGACGTCGGTATTCGTAGCCGCAAAGCACAATGGTGGATACACCACGCACCACCAGTTGTCCCCTTCCCCTCGTCCAAGCTCCAAAATCAAGGCAGCGTACACACCGGCCGGCAGGGTATACTCCCCATATACACGTGTAGGGAACTCCTCTCTGCGAAGGGCAGCCTTTGCCGAATAGGAAAATCCTTCCTCTCGCAAAACTTGAGTTGCCACGGCGGAAATTTTTTCCAAATTATTCTCTATTCCTTCCATCGCCTGCGCTTTCGTTTGATAACTCGCCACAAGCGGCGTAAGATACGCCACCACCCGATCACGCACCTTATATTTTACCGCCTGCGCCTCATTTTCATTGGAATCCGCACGCACGTGAATCCGCAGATATTCCTCATTTGACACAACCGATTGCGCCGTAAACAAAGACATGGTGCCGTCCTTCCCAAAATTTTCGCACAGCCCCAGCGCCGTTACACTTATTATGACTGACAATAAAAAAATTATGCAACCATTTTTCATAAAAAAATAACCTCCATGTTTTTTACACAGAAGTTATTGACAAAATTTAATGAGTTTATACACACTCTCTCATGTTTTATACGAGCTTATTTCACGTCGCTCCATTTATGGTTATGAAGCTCCCCTTCTTCGAGCAGTCCGTTGTAATTCGTTTGACGAAGCGCCTCATACAACGCAACGGCCACGGAATTGCTTAAATTGAGAGAACGTGCCTCGGAAAACATAGGGATACGCAAACAAGCCTCCTCGTTTTGCATCAGAAGCTCTTCAGGCAGCCCCTTCGTTTCCTTCCCGAACACAAGAAAATCCCCGTCACGGAATTGCACGTCGCTGTGACGATGACGCCCCTTGGTTGTAAAATAGAAAAATCGACCGTCAGGATATTTCGCTTGAAGCTCCTCGAAACTGTCATAATAGGATATATCCACGAGGTGCCAGTAATCCAACCCTGCACGCTTTAAGTATTTATCCGTGACTTCAAACCCGAGCGGACGAATCATATGCAAATGCGTCCCCGTCGCCGCACAAGTACGTGCGATGTTGCCTGCATTTTGCGGAATTTCCGGCTCTACTAATACGATATGAAACATTATTTTTCTCCTTTAGACCGCCACCATGTCTTTGTTGAATGATTTTCATTCTTTACGTGCGCCGCCTTTATACGATATGCGCACCCTATTTTACAACATCTTTCGGGCGTGTTCACAGTTTTCTTATATTCTATATTATTGTATAGGAAACACGAGATTTTTGCAACCGTTTTACCATACTTTAACAACAAAATTTTAAGAATAAAGCAAGAAAAAACGCCCATACTGCTTACAGAAGGCAACAGACCTTGCAAGGAGATACGAGTATGCAATTTGAAAACACGGAAACTTTTAAAAATCTTGCACGCAGCTTCGCCGGCGAAAGTCAGGCAGGCATGCGCTATCAAATGGTGGCAAAGCTCGCCATGAAAGAAAATATGAAAACGCTGGCTGATGCGGTGCGTACGCTCGCCAAAAACGAAACACACCACGCAACTCAGTTTTTCAACAAAATTATTGAAAAAGCTGGCAGTCGAGAGGATATCCCTTTTGAGGCAGGTTATCCCTTCCACATGGGTACGTTGGCGGAAAGCTTGCGTTTTGCTTCCGTTGATGAGAGAAACGAAGCGGAAAGCATCTATCCCGAGTATGCTCGAATTGCAGAAAAGGAAGGTTTTGAAGACATTGCGAAGCTGTACAAGCTCGTAGCATCCGTCGAAAGTCATCACAAAAAGATTTTTGAATATTTATCCGGCTGTGTCCAAAACGGCACTCTTTACAAGAGCGAGCAACCCACCTTGTGGATTTGCAGCGAGTGCGGCCATATGCACGTCGGCACAGAAGCATGGAAGATCTGCCCCCTTTGCAAGGCAGGACAGGGCTACGTCGATTTACACCTCCCTTACGAAGGAGTTCGTGAGTAACATTATACACAGGGGAAGATACCCATTCGCCTATGATTGCGCAACATCCCCTTAGGTCTTTCGCTTTTCAAAAAGGAGATAAACTATGAAAAATAATTCCAACAACAAAAACAACCAAAAGAATCACAAAAACAAAGATTGCGACAACAAAAATTGCGGCGGTAAAGACAGCGAAAAGAGCTGCGATAACCACAGCCACTCGCGCGATTGCAATCGCTAATGTCCTCAAAGAAGAAAACTCAACAAACACCTGCTCCCACCAAACGTGCTTTAGAGCTGGCTTTTCAACCCTCTGACACGGATGTAAACGGGAGCTATACGGGATGTCCTAAAAACAAAAAAGACGCCCCTGTACAGGATGCGGACGACTTGTAGCAAACTGCAAATACAGCGTACCGATTAGCCTCGAAAATACGCCAAAATCAGCCCTTTCTTGCCATTAAAAACACCTTGCGCAATACGCAAGGTGTTTCTGCTTTTTACTTAAAAATCGTCGTCTTTACGCTTTTTCTTTTTGCCCGATTTCGGCGTGGGCGCATCATCATCGTCGAACGAATCAAAATCGTCATCGTCATCATCGTCGTCATCGTCGTCCATATCGTAGTAGTCATCGGCGGAAACAAATTCAAAGTCGTCCACTTCTTCTTCCATTTCTTCCTCTTCTTCCTCTTC
>CAZBQP010000120.1:0-4109 GCA_964494075.1 uncultured Clostridia bacterium | reverse complement strand
TGGCGGTAAGCTATAACACAATTCAATTGAAATAAAAGAAAAATTAAATTTGCAAATAGGAGGTTTTTATAAAAATGAGTAAAGTCAACAATGTAAAGAAAACGTCTTCTTCAAGAAAGACGAGAAAGCTTTCATTTTGGGAAATACTAACGAATGGCATTAAAGGAATCGGACATCATCCTGCTCACTTGATTTTTTCTATACTCTTTGCAGTGATTTCCTTTGTGAGCGTTGGGTTGTCTATGGTAAATGCGACGTCGGATAAGACGGGCGTTGAACTGAATGCAGCCTATCAAGCAGGCGTACATACGATTGAGTTGAATTGTTGTTTAACCCAAAAAACGAAAAAGATAAATGGCGATAAAATTCTTCCTTTTTTCTATGAATTTACATTCCAATCTATTTTAGGTAGACAAGAACAGCAACCTAAGATTGAAAAATACATGGCGTTTATGCCTGTATTCGAGCCGAGGGAAGCGTATTTTGACGATGAAGCGTATTTTGACGATGACGGATATTTGGGGAAAGAATGGACGGAATGGTCTACTGTTGAAATAGAGAATCCTTACAATTACTACGGAAGAGGGTTGGTAAAAACGTTGGTGGAATTGGATCCGACTACGGGGGAAACGGACGCTGTATTGACACCGGACAGCCGATTGACAAAAGAGTGTCGTTTGCCGAACGATTTCACCGAAATTGCGATCACCGATTATATCGCAGATATGTTTATTCGATTTGGATATTGTGATAAGAACGGCGATAAAACGGTGTATGACATCAACGGTCCGGACGATTTGATTGGAAAAGAGTTGGGTGGCTTAACGATCGTTGGCGTATATGAAACGGACAATGAAAGGAATTGGCTGAAAGAAAATTATGACGGCGCAGATAAAACGGACGATTATATCGATACGTGGATGCAAGGTGTTCATTCGATGCGCTACGGCTTTGTTTGTCGAGGCTTCCGAGATGATAAAGAAGGCGATAGAGGATATACAAGAGTTTTATATCGTTTGAGTGGGGATGTCGAGAAAGATAAAGAAATATTGAAAAGCTTTGAACATGAAGTGAAGAATGAGATTGAAGGCCAAAACATTTACAAATACGAAACGCGTTTATATTTCTTTGAAGTGAGAACGGGTATGTCGGGCTTTACGGATAAAGTGTCGATGGAAAATCAAAGCGTTGCAATAAGATTGATTTTCGCTATAAGCGTTTACACGAATATAGTGCTTGTCGTGATTGGTTTGCTGATTAGAATGAGCTTTTTGATGAAGGGTGTGAAAGAGCCGAACGAAGAGTTTGAAAGCTTGATAGAGTCTGGCGTGAGCAAGTCGGACGTAGGCTCGATTTGCTTTGTGGAAAGCATCGTGATTGCGGTGATTGATTTTGTCCTTACTTGGACGGTGTTGGGACTTATTTGCTTTGCTTTGAACAGCTACGTACGTTTGCCTCTCTTCAATGTCGGTGTGCTTCCGCTTATCGGTTTGTTTGCGTTGTGCTTCGGCTCGTCCTTGTTGGCGGCGCTCCTGCCCTCTCGGAGAGCAAAACGCCTTGCAAAGTGAGGAATACCTATCAAAGAAAAATTGATTATTCATAATAAAAAACGCACCTTCTCGTAAAGAGAGGGTGTGTTTTCATGTATAAGGCAAAAAAACAGCGAAATTTCATTGAAAAGGGAATAATCCCATCAATGATTCAACTGAGGAAAAATCATCGTAAAAAGGGAACGTTTCTGCGTTCACGCAATTTTTTGAAGTAGAAATAGACGGGGATGCCCAGTCCGTAAATCCATACGCTCTCCGTCAGAAGAATGGAGAATGCGTAGGTGAAATAGGCGATCTTCACGCTGTCAAAATTTTCACCGCCACCGCATAAGAATACGATGATGAAGGGAATAATCAAGGCGTTTGTAAGGACGGGAAAAAGTCCTGCTAAAATCACTCTAAAAGGCTCTTTTTTGACAACTCTGCCTACCAGGTATGTAAGCAAGGTGCCGAGCAAAGTTGCAAGCGAACCTAAAAATACGTCATAGACGAAGAAGGGTGACGCCAAATTAGAGATCATGCAGCCGATATATAAGGCAGGAATAGCCTCGGGATAAAAGACGGCTAAAATACAAAGCGCCTCTGCCGGACGGATTTGAAAAGGTCCAAAAGCAAAGGGCATAAAAGCGTAGGTCAACGCTACGTAAAGAGCTGCGATAAGTCCGGCGCGACAGATGCGACGGATGGTAAAAAATTTGTTCATTTGTAAAACCTCGGTTTTTTTATCGAGAAGTGTTTTCCGAAAACCTTCTGACAGGTATTATAGCACAACCAAAGCAAGATGTCAAACGATTTTTGCGCTATTTTTCGCTCTTGTGCACCGTTCCCAAAGAAGGGCGGAGATTCCGTCGGAGATGATCGCGGACATGGTATACACCAAGTTTAATCGAGTGGTGTTGAGCAGTCCGTAATTGGCAACGGATTTTTCCGACACGATCCCCATTACGGACATATCGCCCAGCTCACCCAACCGTTTGTTGGCGCCTGCGCCCGGTTGTAACGGCGTGTCACAGAGCTTGATTAAGCCGATGTCGCCCTCGTTGCCGACGGCAGCGTCGATGGCGATAATTTGGCTTCCCTCGTGCGTTTCCTTCAAAAAGGTACGCATATATTTGATTTCTTTCGCCGTGACGGGGGAGGACAGCGTGCCGTAAATAAAGACGTTCAGTCCCTGCGTTTTGAATTTGAGCATAGAACCGGTGATCGGTCCCAACGAATCGCCGATGGCGAGATCACTCCCGATACAGACGATGACGGGCGGTTTTGGCGTCAAAAAGTCCTGTTGGTTTGTCGGTGAACGCATACCTGCTCCCTTCATATTTCGTTTTTCAAGGGAAGTGAGCAGTTTGTCTGCCGACATAGCGACGCCGTCCGAGGCGAGTTTATTATAAAGATGAAAGGAATATTCCATGGTACGTACTCCTGCGATGGATTGTCGTAGTTGAGTATATCCAAAAGGGGGGCGGTGTAAACGTAAAAAATATGGAAAAATTTTGTTAAATGACTTGAAAAAGCAAAGAGGATATGGTATAATAATGAAAAATAATAAAAAGGAGAGAAAAACATATGGAAAAAATTATGGCGTACATAGTGGATATCGTGATTTTGATTGTGGCTTTGGTTATTACCGTTAGAAGCGCAAAGAAAGGGTTTATCAACTGTATTTTTGGCTTTTTATCCACCATTCTCGCAATCTTGTTGGCATTTTCCTTCGCCGGATTTGCAGTGAACGTGACGGACGGATTCTTCGGCGTGGAGGGCATGCTTACAACGAGCTTTACGCAAGCCTTCTCCAACATCGAAGGGTTTGACGTGGTGATTCAAGAGAACATGGACGTTGCGGAAATGTTGGAAGCACAGAGCATGTCGGCGATTTTTGCACAGCTTATCGGGCAGAACTTGGAGGGGGCTGTTGGCAGCACTTTGGGTGAACTCGCAGGCAGAACGCTCGGCAGCTATGCAACTCTTGTGATTTGCGGTGTGGTGCTGTTTATCGTACTCAAGATTGTGTTCGGCGTTTTGAGAAAGTTCTTCAACTTCGTGGCAAAAGACGGATTGCTCGGCGGACTTAACAAGCTCCTCGGCGCAGCGATTGGACTTCTCGAAACCATCATTCTTGCAAGCTTCGTTATTATGATTATGGAAATGTTCCCCGAAGCAATGGGATTTTTGAACAGCAGCATTATCTTGACGTGGATTCACAATAACAACCCCTTGTTGTGGTTGTTGAGCCTGTTCATTTTCTTATAATGTATACGAAAATTGAATTTGCACGACCTGTATAATGGGTACGCCCTGAAAAGTAAACGCTTTTCAGGGCGTATATTTTTGCATGATTTTGTAAACCTCTATGAGGAGATATCGTTCTCTACAAGGACAAGCGGACAATTTCTCTTTGTCGGCAAGGGTGGAAAACGTGTGGGGATAGAGTGCGTGGAAGGCGCTTTAAGTCCTCAAAAATAGAATAAAGTTATCCACACTTGCATTTTTATTGTGGATAAGTGTTCCCTTTTTCCTTGTCGAAAAGGGGATTTTTTTGTAGAATAAAGCCGTTTATAC
>CAZBQP010000119.1:0-4174 GCA_964494075.1 uncultured Clostridia bacterium | reverse complement strand
ACATATAAGGAAATCTTTAAGCTGATAAAAGACGGAAAAATTTGGGGTGGTTATATCTTTAATAAAACCTTAGAATTTGAAATACCGAACAATTATGAAGGTGAAATTAAACATGGAAAAAAATATGGGAAAGTTCCGTCCATTACTTGGTTTACAAACCTTGAAACAAGAAAGAGGCAAGAACCATTACCCCATTATACATCTTTTATGCCGGAAAAATATCCAAAATATGTCAATTACGATGCCATAAATATCAATAAATTAACGGATATACCTTTTGACTATTATGAAGATATGGGAGTGCCGATTACTTTCTTAGATAAATATAATCCATCTCAATTTGATATAGTCGGACTTGGTATTTCAAGTTCCGGTATTGAAATCGGAGTAAAACCATATTTACCGGAACACAAAAAATATAGAAAAGAAATTCAAAAAAAAGGTGCAGTTGACGGTGATTTATATATGCTTGACGAGAATGGTCACCCACTTGTCCCTTATGCTCGAATAATCATTAGGAGAAAAAAGTAATATGCAAATAGAATTACACGAAATAAAAATTAGAGAAATAGTTGACGGATATGTGGATAGTCAAGAAAATGGCGTCGTCGGTTATGGTGGAAGATTAAACATTCGTCCTGCTTTTCAACGTGAATTTGTTTACAAAGAAAAGCAGCGTAATGCCGTTATTGAAACCGTAATAAAAGGTTTCCCCCTCAACATTATGTATTGGGTGGAATGCGACAACGGTACTTACGAATTATTGGACGGACAACAACGCACGATAAGCATTTGTCAATACGTGAACGGCGATTTTTCGCTAAATAGTCGTGCTTTTCATAATCTTACCGAAACGGAAAAGAATCAGATATTGGATTATCCATTAATGATTTATATTTGCAACGGAAACGACAAGGAAAAACTCGATTGGTTTAAAATCATCAACATTGCGGGCGAGCCACTAAAAGAACAGGAACTCCGCAATGCTATTTACACAGGTGAGTGGCTTTCCGACGCTAAAAGATATTTTTCTAAAAACGGGTGCATTGCTTATCTATTAGCAAACAAATATCTTAATGGCGAAGTGAGTAGGCAAGATTATTTAGAAACTGTTTTAGCATGGATTTCAGCAAGGGAAAACATTAAACTTGAAGATTATATGTCTATACATCAACACGATAATCACGCAACCCCTTTATGGCAATATTTTCAATCGGTCATCTCTTGGGTGCAAACTATATTCCCTAAATATCGAAAGGAAATGAAAGGCCTTGCTTGGGGCAGGCTTTATAATACATACGGAGACAAAATATATAATCCGCAAGAATTAGAGGCAAAAATCGTCACCTTAATGCAAGACGACGACGTAACAAAACGTTCGGGAATTTACGAATATTTACTTTCGAAAAACGAAAAGCATCTCAGTCTCCGTGCTTTTAACGACAATGAAAAAAGACGGGTTTACGAACACCAAAAAGGCATTTGCCCGCATTGTAAAGCAGAGCACCGACAAAAAATACATTATGAACTTGAAGAAATGGAAGCCGATCACATCACGCCATGGTGTGAAGGCGGAAAAACAAACATTGAAAACTGTCAAATGCTTTGCAAAGAACATAATAGAAGAAAATCAAACAAATAAAGGCTTTGCGCTCTAAAACGAAGAAGCCTATACGTCGTCAAATCAATTTTCGTATTTTTGCAAAGGCAAAAAAAACAATACACCGCATTTTTACGCTTTTATCGGCTATATTCTCAAAAAAACGTCGAGAGAGACGCGCTTTTCGCATTTTTTTCTCTACGCCCCCTTTATTCGTTTGCTTTTTTAGGGAAAATGATTTATAATTAATGCGTATGAATAAAATTTGGAGGTCATTATTATGCCTTTGGTAACTACTACCGAAATGTTCAAAAAAGCGTATGCAGGTAAATACGCAATCGGCGCATTCAATGTAAACAACATGGAAATGATCCAGGCGATTGTCGAAGCTGCAAACGAAGAAAAATCCCCCGTTATTTTGCAGGTATCTGCAGGCGCAAGAAAGTACGCTAACCCCGTATACTTAAAGCACCTTGTACAAGCTGCCGTAGAAACCAACGATATTCCCGTTGCTATGCACCTTGACCACGGCGCAGATTTTGAAATCTGTAAAGCTTCCATCGACGGCGGCTTCACGTCCGTCATGATCGACGCTTCTTCCCACCCTTGGGACGAAAACATCGCCATCACGAAGAAAGTCGTAGAATATGCGCATGACCACGGCGTTGTGGTTGAAGCCGAACTCGGCACTCTCGCAGGCATCGAAGACGACGTCAACGTATCCGCTGACAACGCACACTTCACCTCTCCCGACGAAGTACAGGATTTCGTAGCTGCAACCGGTATCGACTCCCTTGCAATCGCAATCGGTACTTCCCACGGCGCTTACAAATTCAAGCCCGGTCAGGATCCCAAGCTTCGTCTTGACATCTTGGAAGAAATCGGCAAGAGATTGCCCGGCTTCCCCATCGTTTTGCACGGCGCTTCCTCCGTTCCTCAGGACAAGGTTGCTATCGTTAACCAGTTCGGCGGTCATATGCCCGATGCAATCGGTATTCCCGAATCCGAACTTCGTAAAGCTGCACAGATGGCAGTTTGCAAAATCAACATCGACTCCGACCTTCGCGTAGCGTTCACGGCAGCGCTCAGAAAGCATTTCAGCGAATTCCCCGGTCACTTCGATCCTCGTCAATACCTTGGCGACGCTCGTGCTTCCATGAAAGAAATGGTTAAGCACAAGATCGTAGACGTGCTCGGTTCCGCAGGCAAAGCATTTTAATCGAATGTAAATTTTCCCCCGACTTTGCTGTGAGCTGATAAGACGGTAATTTGAAAAGAATTACGAAATCAGCAACAGCAAACAGGATTGGACAACAAACAGGCGATTCATCTTTGGGTGAATTTCGCCTGTTTTTTTGCTATATAAGGCGAGGTTTGTGGGATAGGTGAAAAAGGTATTATCCCGCGCGTTCAATATGGATATCAGAAATAAAAAAAGAAATGCTAAACGGCAATTTTATCATAAAAATGCCGGATGCTAAAACTGTTGAAAAGTTGTACGAATGAAATTTATGAGAAAGATAATCGAGCAAATACGTCTACTGCGGTGCTTGCCCTACATACATAAAAGGCGGTTACCGTGATTGCGAGAAAGAACACACTACTGGGGCAACTACCGGCATTACGTCAACGGCGTACCCACCGTTTAATGCTCCCCTATCAATAGCGTAAAACACGCAATCTCTATGGAAGAAATTGCGTGTTTTTAATTTCATTAAATACATGGTATGCCCGTTTATGGAAAAATCCCCGACAAAACGTCGGGGATTGTTCTTTTCTTGTAAACTCTTACGATTAAAGTTCTGCGAAGTATTTAATCGTTCTAACCATCTGGCTGGTGTAGGAGTTTTCGTTGTCATACCAGGAAACGACTTTCACAAGCGTCGTGCCGTCGCCCATGGGCATGCACTTCGTTTGCGTAGCGTCGAACAAGGAACCGTAGGTGATACCAACGATATCGGAAGATACGATTTCTTCTTCGGTGTAACCGAAGGATGCGGATGCAGCTGCTTTCATTGCTGCGTTTACGGTAGCTGCGTCAACTTCGCCTTCGCAGATTGCGATGAGCTGAGTCAAGGAACCGGTGGGAACGGGTACACGCTGAGCGCAACCGTCAAGAACGCCGTTGAGTTCGGGGATAACAAGACCGATAGCTTTTGCTGCGCCGGTGGAGTTGGGAACGATGTTCACAGCTGCTGCACGAGCACGGCGAAGGTCGCCTTTGCGGTGAGGTCCGTCAAGAACCATCTGGTCGCCGGTGTATGCGTGAATGGTGGTCATGTAACCCTTCTTGATCTTAGCGAGCTTGTTCAAGGTGTTAGCCATAGGAGCAAGGCAGTTCGTCGTGCAGGAAGCTGCGGAGATGATCGTGTCTGCTTTGGTCAAGCTCTTTTCGTTTACGCTGTAAACGACGGTGGGAAGATCGTTGCCTGCGGGTGCAGAGATAACGACTTTCTTTGCGCCTGCTTTAAGATGCGCTTCGGATTTAGCTTTGGAGCAGTAGAAACCGGTACATTCAAGTACTACGTCTACGCCAAGTTCACCCCAAGGGCAGTTTGCAGCGTCTTTTTCTGC
>CAZBQP010000118.1:0-4187 GCA_964494075.1 uncultured Clostridia bacterium | reverse complement strand
AAAGAGGACTGATCATCTGCCAGTTTACGCTTTTCAGCCGCCAGTTGATTTTCACGATCTTGCAAATCTTCCAGTTGACGACGAACTTCTTCGGAAGAGGCGCTCGTTTCCGTTTGCTGATCTTCCAAGGAACGTTGTTTTTCTTCCACCATATATTCCTGTCGGGTGAGGTCGTACGTCTTTTTGTCAATTTGCTCACGTTCTTCTTGCAAAGAGTCTTTCAAAGCGTTGAGCGTTTGTTTTTCCGCTTCCAACGCAATCTTTGCTTGTTCAAATGCTTCGTTGTCGGCACGAAGGGTATCTCGTTCCACTTCCAACGTCTGCATTTGATTTTCCAGCACTGTGCGTTCGTTCTCTAATTGTGCACGCTCGGTTTCAAGCTGTTTGCGTGCTTCTTCCAAAGCGGCTTTTTCCGTTTCCCACGATTGTGTACTCTGCTGATGAAGAGCTTCGGAGTTTTGCACCGTTTCCAAACGTTCGTTGAGTTCGGTCTCGAGGGCGGTCAAACGGACTTCCTTTTCTTCCAATTCCTGCTGTAACTGTTCGTTATGCAACGTTTGAGCTTCCAGCTCCTGTTGTTCGCGTTCTAATCTTTCTTTTTGGGATTGAATTTGCGCTTGCTGGGCTTCCAATTCCAGGCTATGGTTATAATATTCTGTCGTCTTGTTTTCTTGTTCTTCTCGCAATGAGCGAATGGTGTTTTCCTGCGAAGTGATGGCGGTGTTCAAAGAGGTGATGACCTGTTTCTTTTCATCCAATTCCGTCTGCATTGCGGCGAGATCGGCTTTTACCGCATTCAATTCTTCCTCGTTTGCATGGCTGACGGCGAGATTTTCCGCCTGCTCGGCAAGTGCTGCATTTTTAGCTTCGAGTTCGTAATTTTTCTCGATCAAAGAAGCAATGTCCACCTGTTTGCTTTCGTTTAAGGAAGCAAGCTCGGCGTTCTTTTCTTGCAAGGTAGCCATTTCTTCACGAATAGAGGAAAGGCGTTCCTGTACTGCGGTCAATCTTTCATTTTTATCCGCACAAAGATCTTTTGCTTCGTTCAATGCACGTTCTTGCGTCGAGAAGGTTTCCTGCAAAGTTTCCAAACGAGCTTTTAATTGTAGGATTTCTTCCGTTTTCGCTTGCAATTCAGCTTTGGCGTCGCCGATTTCCTTTTCCTTTTCGGCAAGTTCCAATGCCTTTGCGTCGATTTCACCTTGCTTCTCGCTCAAAATGCGCTGTTTTTCTTCCAGTTGCGCCGATTGCGTATCAATCTTTTCCTTCAATTCGGTGATATCAGATTTTTGGGAAGAGAGAGAGGAGCTTTGCGTGGAGAGAAGAGCGCGTTCTCGTTGTAACTCATTTCTGAGGTTGTTCAAGGCAATTTTTTCCTCGTCCAAAGCTTGTTCGCGTGCAGAGAGCGCTGCTTTTAATTCGTTCAGCTCTTTTTGTTTTTCGGTGATGAACGAGAAGTCGTAGTGAGCTTGTCCATCCGAGATCAAGCTGTCAATGATCGTTCTCGAATATTCCCATTCGGACAGATTTTGCTCGGTGACTCGTCTACCTAAATCGGTAAGGGTGAAATATTTTCTTCTCCCCCCGTTGGAAAATTCCCCGTAATAAGACTTGACATACTGCAACGATTCCAAGCGCTTGAGTGCGCTGTAAAGGGTAGGCTGTTTTAAGGAATACATGCCGCCGCTTTTTTCTTCAATTTTACTGATGATGTCGTAGCCGTACTTATCCCCGTCGTATAAGCTGCGTAGGATAATCGTGTTAATGTGTCCGCGAATGAGATCGGAGCTGATATCAAAACTCTGGTCTTCGCCGCCTGTAAGCGTATTCTCTTCTTCCAATACGCCGTCCTTCTCGCTCATATAGCTTCTCCTTTGGTGATTTTTGTCTGACATAGTAGTACTTTGTCAGGTATAAATAGAATAAGCGAAAGGTGAAAAATGTTAGGAAATTCACGTTTTTTTCAACTTTGCGTATTCTATATATAGTATTATATCACAAAAGGAAGCGGAAGTCAATATTCTATCCATAAAAAGATAGACAAAAGTGAAAAAATGGAAGTTTTTTTGCATTTCATCTAATTTTCATCGACGACGCATTGACTTTCTAAGGGGAAAATGATATACTGAAATTATGGATGCTTACGAATATATAGAAGAGTTTAAAATAAGATGTTCTGACGTGGATTTTAAAGATGAAATGAAAATATCCACGGCGCTTTCGTTGATGCAAGAAGCCGCATGCAGTAGTGCGGATGAGCTTGGATTCGGGTATGAGTACGTCAAGTCAAAAGGTTGTACGTTCGTGCTTAGCAATCTCTATTTGCAATATAAAGTGCCCATTTCTTTGGGAACAATCGTACGGGTGAAGACATGGCCTAAAGTACCTTCACGCGTCATCTTTGGAAGAGAGTATCAATTTGTTGACGAGCAGGGACATTCATTGATTGATGGAACATCGAGATGGTGTTTGATTGACTTGCAAGAAGGAAAAATTTTGCAATCAAAGTTGATTGACAATCAAGATTACTCAACGTATAATACGAGAGAATTGTTTGAAGATGTCAAATGGAAAATTCCGACTTTTCCCGTGGAGCAAGGGGAGCTTTGCTTTGTCTTACGTGTGGCGAATTCCGAATACGATCATAATATGCATGTCAACAACGCGCGGTACGCAGATTACTGTTTTAACTGTTTTTCCGTGCAAGAGCTTTCGCAAATGCGGCTTAAAAGCTTTGCAATTTCGTATGTAAAGCAATGTCGAGAAGGGGAAACTTTACGCTTTTATCGGCATAAAGAAGAAGATGGAAAATATTTAGTGCAAGGCTTGAATGAAAGTGATGCGATCGTTGTTCAGGCGGCGATTGAGCTGGTGTAAAAGTATGCGAAAAAATGCGGTAAACAGGAAATTGCATGAGATTACAGGCGGCGTATGCGCTCCCGAAGGCTTTTGGGCGAACGGTGTGGCTTGTGGTATTTCCCAAGAGGAGGGAAGAAAAGATCTGGCGCTTGTCGTAGCAGATCGGCGTTGCCCTGCTGCTTGTGTATTTTCTACAAGCGCCACTCAGAGCGTTACTGCGAAAATTTCCAAAAAACATCTCAAGAATGGCATTGCACGCGCCGTATTAATCAATAGTGGCACGGCGAATATCTTTTTGCCAAACGGAGAATGGATTGCAGAAAGGGTATGTCGGATTTTGTCGAAAAATTCCACAATCGAAGTGAACGAGACGTTGCTTGCATCGACGGGGATTGTCGGCGGAACGTTGACGATAGACGCCTTTGAAAGAGGTATTCCGCAGCTCGTAAAGGGGCTTTCCAATTCGGAGGAGGGGAGTTTTTCTGCTGCGCAAGCGATTATGACGGTGGATAAAGAGCCTAAACAGGCGGCGTTCGAGTTTAATTTGGGGGATTTCCCCTGTAAAATCGGGGTAATTTATAAAGGGACAGCGAGGGTTTGTCCAAATATGGCGACGGTATTAGCGGTGATGACCACAGATGTGAACATTTCTTCTAAAATGTTGCAAAAGGCACTCGTTGCGGCGGTGAAAGACACCTTTAATAGTATTTGTATCGATGGTATTTCTTCACCGAATGATATGGCCAGTATTCTGGCGAATGGAAAAGCAGGAAATTATCAGATATTTTGTGAGGACTCGGAGTACGAAAAATTCGTGTATGCGTTGAGAGAGGTTTTATCCGAGGTGAGTCGGCGTATTGTCAAAGAAGGTTCGGACGGAACGCCATTGCTTATGTGTAAAGTGTCCGGAGCAAAGTCAAAGCAGCTTGCACGCACCCTTGCCAAATCTATGGTTTGTTCGTCGGCGATTAAGTCTATGTTACTTAAAGGAGAGGTTGGGGTGACCGATTTGATTTATCTTATCAATTGTGTGATGGATGAGGTGAATTACGGAAAGGCTCGTATTTCCTTGCAGGTAGATGGGAATGCTTGCGTTTTGTTCGACTCGGGGCGAGTGTTTGCGTTGAGTGAAGAACGCGCGAAAGATTTGTGTTTGCATGAAAAAATCAACCTGCTTATTGAATTGCAGGAAGGGAATTTTTCTGCGCAAGCGTTGGGAATTCTTCGCAAATAAAAAAATGAGAAAAATTTTTCCGTGAAATAGCCTTCGTAAAGTTGACAATAAGGGCGAATCATGTTATAATATACGGAAATAAAAGGTGATTAAC
>CAZBQP010000117.1:0-4190 GCA_964494075.1 uncultured Clostridia bacterium | reverse complement strand
GAACTGAACTAGTCCCGTGCGAAATGTCTTTTTTGTTGCTATTATTCTGTTTTGATAGCGCCAACAGGGCAACCGTCTTCGCAAGCGCCGCAATCAACGCATTCGTTGTTGATTACGTAGATACCCTTCTCGTCGTCCATTGCGATTGCTCCCACAGGGCAAGTATCAGCGCAAGCGCCACAAGCCAAGCATTCATTCGTAATTACGTGTGCCATTTCTATTACCTCCGATTTTTGAAAGTACCTTCATTATACCACAAGTTCAAAAAATAGTAAAGAAGATACGCCTTCATTTTTTAAAATTTACGCAAGTTTTCCACAGTTTCAACGAAAATTTCCGCCGCTTTTTTCACTTCCACCTCTGTATTGTCCTTACCGAAACTAATGCGGACGCACTCACGTGCCTCCCTTTCCGTCAATCCCATGGCAATCAATACGTGGCTAGGATCAATAGAGCCGCTCGCACAAGCAGAGCCCACCGCAATGCAAACCCCTTGCAAATCAAGCTTATACAGCAAATCGACGTTGCTCACTCCTTCCACACGCAGATTCAGCACCCCGGGCAACTTCTCGCCCCGTCCGTTAATACGAATCCCTTGCAGATTGGAAATTCCTTGTAAAAAGAGCGAGGATAACCGCTCAATTTTCTCATTCGATGCAGACATACCCCTTACGTTTTGAGCGTACGCCTCCGAAAAACCCACTACGCAGGGAACGTTGGTAGTCCCCCCTCGAAGCCCTCGTTCCTGTTCGCCGCCGCCAACAAATCTTTCCACTTTCACTCCGCTTTTAAGATACAAAACGCCACAGCCTTTAGGCCCGAAAAATTTATGCGAAGAGAAGGAAAGCATATCCACTCCCCATTCCTTGACAGGTAAAGGCATATAAGGCGCTGCCTGCACGCCGTCCGTAAAAAAGAGTGCGCCGTGCTCGTGTGCGACTTGGGCAAGCTCTTGCACAGGTTGAATCGCCCCCGTTTCGTTGTTGACCGCCATTACGGCAACTAATCCCGTATCGTCGGCGATTGCCTTTTTCAAAGCACTCACCTCAACCCTGCCCTCCTCATTTACAGGAAGATAGGTGACAGAAAAGCCTTCCTTTTCCAATTTTTCCGCTGCGTAAAGCACGGCGTGATGTTCGATTGCAGACACAATGACGTGAGATTTCCCCTTCGCCTTTTGTGCGTATGCGCCGCCAACGACCGCCCAGTTGTCCGCTTCTGTTCCACCCGAAGTGAAATACACTTCACTCGGTTTCACGCCGAGAAGGTCCGCCACCCGATCACGGGCGTCATCCACCGCACCCACGGCTTTTCTGCCGAGTGCGTGAGGAGAGTCCGCATTCCCGAACACGTCGGTGAAATAGGGCATCATTTTTTCAAGTACTTGAGGATCCAGCGGCGTCGTAGCCGCATGATCGAGATAAATTCTATCCATAATTCTTACCTTTCCCCTATCATTATATAGATTTCACTCGTGTTTGTCAAGCTCTTTCAAAAAAGAAGGCACGTAAAGATGTTTTCCCTTCAAAAAAAGAGCGTTACCTTTACATTCGTGGAAAATCGCAACCGCCCACGTCCGCACTCCACGAATTCGCCCTTCGCCAACGTCTTCCCCATTACTCACCTTCCCTCACTCATTCGACAATTCCAAACGAACACTTTTTCCCCTTATCATGATGGATAAGCCACTTACTTTTCCCCGCATTTTTCAACTGATTCCTTCCATTTTTGGAGAAAGTTGAAAAAAATTTTAGTTTTTTGGAAAAAATTTTCGTAAAACCCCTTGAAAAATGCTTCAAAATATACTATAATAGATGCAATTATCAGTCATACGAAAATAACAGCACGAGAGAAGCTGACTTTTCTATTCATGTGAGCTGATAAAATTTCGTTTACCCAAAGGGGGTCTACTATTATGAACAATTTTGAAAGTATTCGCAACATTGCGATTGTGGGTCACAGCGGTGAAGGTAAAACGACGCTTTGTGAAGCAATGCTCTTTAACAGCGGTGCAATCGACCGCATGGGCAAAGTTCCCGAAGGCACGACGGTGTCCGACTACGACGACCTTGAAAAAGCCAAAAAAATGTCCGTTTACACGTCCTGCTCTTATTTAATCTGGAAGGACGTCAAAATTAACCTGCTCGATTTGCCCGGTTATTACGATTTTGAAGGTGAACGCAACGAAGGTCTGCGTGCGGCAGGCGGTGCTTGTCTTGTCATCGGAGCGAACGGGGTTCTTCCCATCGGTGCGGAATCCATCGTAGATTATTGCTTAAAGCTCGGTAAACCCCTCATCATTTTCATCAACGGCATGGACAAAGAAAACGCTGACTACCTCGGCACCGTACAGGCGTTGAGAGCGAAATACGCCGGCAAACTCGCACCCATTCAAATCCCTATTATGGAAGGCGGCAAGATGCAAGGTTGTATCAACGCACTTCAGGAAAGGGCATACCTTTTCAAAGAAGGCGGTCCTCAGGAAATTCCCATTCCCGAGAATATGAAAGATCAAGTGGAAGAAATGAAGGCATCCCTTATGGAAACGGCTGCCGAAAACGACGAAACGTTGCTTGATAAATACTTTGAAACGGGCGATTTGACTCGTGAAGAAACCATTCACGGCATTCGTCTCGGGATTGCGTCCGTCAACACTATTCCCGTCATGGCAGGCTCTGCCTTAACAAACCGTGGTGTCATCAATCTGTTAAACGAAATCGTAACCTATATGCCCAGAGCGCGCGAACGTATCAACACCCTCGCCACCAACGAAAAAGGTGAAATGGTCAACGTCCGCACGGATAAAGACGCTCCTTTCGCTGCGCAGGTATTCAAGACTGTCATTGATCCGTTCTCTGGAAAACTCAGCTATTTGAAGAGCTTTAGAGGTGTATTGAGAAGCGGTTCCACCGTTTGGAACTCCAACACCGAATGCGAAGAACGCATCGGTCAGATTTACGCCCTTCGAGGCAAGAAGATGGAACCCGTAGACGAACTTGCTTGCGGCGACATCGGCGCTGTGAATAAGCTCGGCAACACGAATACGGGCGATACCCTTTGCGACGTAAGCACAAAAGTAAAACTCACCCCCATCCACTTCCCGAAACCCACCCTCTTTATGGCTGTTTCCGCTGAAAAGAAAGGGGAAGAAGACAAGGTGTTCGCAGGGCTTGCCAAGCTCAAAGAAGAAGACTACACCTTCTCCATCGAAAAGAGTGCAGACACAGGCGAAATGGTCATTGGCGGTCAGGGCGACGTGCAGCTGGAAGTACTCGCAAAGAAAGTGAAGGCACGCTACGGCGTGGATATGAAGCTCTCCGAATGTAAGATTGCATACCGTGAAACCATTCGCGGTACGGCGGAAGCGGAAGGCAAACATAAGAAACAATCGGGCGGTCACGGTCAATACGGACATTGTAAGATCCGTTTCTCCCCTTGCGAAGAAGAATTCGTCTTTGAAGAAGAAGTGGTCGGTGGCGCCGTGCCTAAGAACTACTTCCCTGCCGTTGAAAAAGGACTTAGAGAATCCATGGAACACGGTCCTCTCGCAGGCTATCCCATGACAGGGTTGAAAGCCGTGCTTTACGACGGAAGCTATCACGACGTAGACTCCAACGAGCTTTCCTTCAAGATGGCGGCTTCGATTGCCTATAAAGAAGGCTTAAAAAATGCGAAACCCGTGCTTCTCGAACCCATTTACAGCTTGAAGATTGCCGTTCCTTCCGATTACCTTGGCGACGTCATGGGCGATATCAATAAACGCCGTGGTCGTATTATGGGCACGGACACCGACGGGGATAAGTCTATCATCACGGCGGAAGTTCCCCTTGCCGAGATTAAGTCGTACACGATGGAACTTCGTTCTTTGACTCGCGGCAGCGGTAAATTCGTTTCCGAATTCTTGGATTATGAAGACGTTCCCCCTATGCTCGTGAGCAAGATCGTTGCGGATGCGCAAAAAGATAAAGCATAATAGACCGGAAGTCCGCATTTTGGCAAAAGCCAAAATGCGGACTTTTTATGAAAAGGCAAAAAGCGTGAAATATTTCAAAAACTTTACGTTTTTATAAAAAACTTTTGAAAATAGGGATAAAATAAGTTGACAAAGTTTTGATATTAAGCTATAATATATGCTGTTAATGCGGTCGTGGCGGAACTGGCAGACGCGCAAGACTAAGGATCTTGTGGGT
>CAZBQP010000116.1:0-4208 GCA_964494075.1 uncultured Clostridia bacterium | reverse complement strand
ACATGAAGTTACCGTTTTCGTCCTGACGGAACCAGTTTACGTTGAAGATCTTAGGCTGCTTTTCAGCGGGAACTTTCGCACCCATGTCAATCCAATGCTGGAAGTATCTGTCTACGGAATAGCCCATGAAAGGTTTCATAGCCATGGGATCGTGACGAAGCACGCCCGTTGCGCCCGTTGCAGCTGCCGTCGTTTCGGAGGACATGATAGTACCTACGAACGTACCGTGATTCCAGTCTCTGGACTGATATACAAGGGGAGTCGTCGTTGCTCTTCTGCCGCCGAAGATGATTGCGGAAAGAGGTACGCCTGCCGCAGAGTTGAATGCGGGAGAGATGCAAGGGCAGTTTTCTGCAGGAGCCGTGAAACGGGAGTTGGGATGAGCTGCATTTCTGCCGCAATCGGGCGTCCAAGGCTTACCCGTCCAGTCGATCAAGTTCGCAGGAGCTTCCTTCGTAAGTTTTTCCCACCAAACGGTGTTGTCTGCAGGGTTCAAAGCTACGTTCGTGAAGATGGTACCACGCTTCGTGGAAGCAAGAGCGTTGGGGTTGGACTTTTCGTTGGTTCCAGGTGCTACGCCGAAGAAACCGTTTTCGGGGTTACAAGCCCAAAGTCTGCCGTCTTCACCCACACGAATCCATGCGATATCGTCGCCCACACATTCTACCTTATAACCTGCATCCAAATACTGCTTGGGAGGAATAAGCATAGCAAGGTTGGTCTTACCGCAAGCGGAAGGGAATGCCGCTGCCACGTATTTCATTTCCTTATCCTGAGGACGTTTTACGCCAAGGATAAGCATATGTTCTGCCATCCAACCTTCTTTCTTACCAAGATTGGTTGCAATACGAAGTGCAAAGCATTTTTTACCAAGAAGCACGTTGCCACCGTATGCAGAGTTCACGGAAATAATCGTGTTGTCTTCGGGGAAGTGCATGATGTATCTCTTTTCGGGATCTACATTACATTTTGCGTGGAAACCCTTTACGAAATCGCCGTCCGCACCAAGCTGATCAAGACACATTTTGCCCACTCTCGTCATGATCATCATGTTGAGCACAACGTAGATGGAGTCGGTGATTTCAATACCGATTTTGGAGAAGGGAGAACCTACTACGCCCATGGAATAGGGAATTACGTACATCGTTCTGCCTTTGTAAGCACCCTTCGCAATTTCATTGACCATAGCGTACGCTTCTTTGGGAGCTTTCCATTTTACGATGGAATGAGGAAGCGCATCTTCTTCATTTTCACAGCAAATGAAAGTTCTGTCTTCCACACGCGCAACGTCATTTTCTGCAGTTCTATGATAATAGCAATCGGGAAGAAGTTCCTGATTGAGCTTAATCATTTCGCCCGTTGCGCAAGCTTCTTCACGCAAAGCATCTCTCTGCGCATCGCTGCCATCGATCCAAACCACTTTATCGGGCTGTGCGAAAGCCTGACAATCTGCTACGAATTGAAGCACTTTTTTGTTGTTCGTCATTGTTTTTATCTCCTTTGAAACTGATATTTTTTTCATAATTTAGTATACTTCGGCGGACGAGCCGCCCTGAAAGCGATTTTTCTTCGATTTTTATAATCCCGAAAGTTTTCGCCTATCTTGCAAACGCCTATACCGTTGATACAAGCCGAGTTTGCTTGACGTGGATTGATTGCGTACCCTTCATCTTTACGATTTCGTCCTATTGAATACAGCTCTCTGCTTTCGTTTGAAAACAAAGTCGTCGAATATCAATTTGTTTCACATCCTTCCAAACAATGGAAACGCAACTTTCACCAATTACATTATATCACAAAAAATCGAGCTTGTAAACTGTTTTTTCGATATTTTTTTCTTCCTTGCGTTACTTTTCATCCTTTTTCCACATTTACATCATTCTTACACACGTCTTTCGTACCATCTCACACGCTCCGCTATATGGCTTATACGTCTTCCTATATACCATATATGATGTGTTCCACTCTTTTCACTACACTTCACAACGGCTCATCGCCCTGCTATTTATTTTGTCACCTTTTTCCCATTTTCATACCAACGTTTGAAATCGTCGTAACAATCACACTACATTATGCGACTTTTCAAACCGACGAACCATCGTCAACACAGACATGGTATACCCACTTTTCAAATGTCGTGCCTATTCTTTTAGAAATTTCTCCATATATTTGTCTTTTACACGGATATTTTGCAATTTTTCCTGAAAACAGCCCTAAAAAAGGAAGAATGCACCCCGAAAGCGTACCTTTCGGAGTGCGTCATATACAGAATATTTTTATTCATCAAATACATGGGCCCCTCGAATTACAGCAACACTGCTTTAATTCTACGAATGCCCGAGCCACAGCTCTGTTCTTTTTGGATTTTGAACGTACCGAGTTTGCCCGTCGATTCGACGTGAGGTCCGCCGCAGATTTCTTTAGAGAAATCGCCGATCGTATACGTCTTCACCACTTCGCCGTACTTGCTTTCAAACAACCCGGTGAAGCCTTCCGCCTTTGCTTCTTCCAAAGACAACTCTTTCATCACGACGGGAATATCCGCCTTGATCACTTCGTTGACCATATCTTCCACAGCCTTGATCTGTTCTGCCGTCATAGGTTGAGGAAGGTTAAAGTCAAAACGCAATCTCTCTTCGGTGATATTCGATCCCTTCTGATTGACGTCGGGCGAGCACACTTTTTTGAGGGCTGCGTGCAACAAATGGGTTGCCGTATGAAGAGCGGTTGTTGCTTCCTTATGATCAGCAAGGCCGCAAGCAAACTTGCCTTCGCTTCCAGACTTACTCTTTGCCTGATGTTCTTCAAATGCCGCTTTATATCCGTCAAGATCGACTTCAAACCCCCTTTCCTTTGCCATTTCGTCGGTGATTTCCACAGGGAAACCGTAGGTGTCGTACAAATGGAACGCCTGTTTGCCGTTAATCTTTTTCTCAGGCACGTAAGCAGGATCTTTCTGCGCCATAAAGGTGTTTTTACGTTCAATACCGTTCAAACATTTTTCAAATTCTTTCAAGCCCTGTTGCAAGGTCTTGTTGAACTTTGTCTCCTCTTTACCAAGTTCTTCTTCGATCTTTGCCTTGTTGATGACAAGTTCGGGATATACGTCTTTATATTCTTCGATGAACGCCTCGGAAATTTTCGCAAGGCTGCCTTCGGGCAAGTTGATCTTTCTTCCGTAACGCACCGCACGACGGATAATTCTACGCAAAATGTATCCCTGATCGGTGTTGGAAGGCACGATGCCCTTTTCATCGCCGAGCATAAAGGTCGCCGTTCTCGTATGATCGAGCAAGACACGGAAGGACTTCGTCACTTCTTCACTCTCGCCATATTCCTTGCCTGTAAGCTCGGAAATCACTTGAATCGCCTTTTCAAACAAATCCGTTTCATAGACGCTGGATTTTCCGCCGAGCACGCAGAGCGCACGCTCTAACCCCATTCCAGTATCTACGTTTTTCTGCGTAAGCTCCGTATACGAACCGTCTGCCTGCTTGTTAAAACGCATGAAAACGTCGTTCCAAATTTCAAGGAAAGCGCCGCAGTTGCAATCGGGATTGCAGGTAGGCGAGCACTTGGGTTTACGAATGACGAACATTTCGGTGTCCGTGCCGCAAGGACCGGTCAAACCGGCAGGCCCCCACCAGTTGTTTTCACGAGGCATGAAATAGATATTTTCCTTCTTAATGCCAGCCTCTTCCCAGAGCTTCGCAGCTTCGTCGTCACGAGGCAAACTATCGTCGCCGCCGAATACGGTTACGGCAAGGTTGTCCGCAGGAATATTCAAATACTTTTCTCCCGTGAGGAATTCATAACTCCAAGGAATCATTTCTTTTTTGAAATAATCGCCGAGCGACCAGTTGCCCAGCATTTCAAAGAAGGTACAATGACGTTCGTCGCCGACATCGTCAATATCCCCCGTACGCACGCATTTCTGCACGTCGGTGAGACGATTGCCCGCAGGATGTTTTTCCCCAAGCAAATAAGGCACGAGGGGATGCATACCTGCCGTCGTGAAGAGGACGGTGGGATCATTTTCGGGAATCAAGGATGCGGAGGGAATCACTTTATGCCCACGATCCTTGAAAAAGTTCAAATATAATTCTCTTAATTCTTTTGCTTTCATAATCGTTTTCCTTATTTTATGAATGTTCTAACTCTTTCATTATATACACGCACGCAAGTTTTGTCAAGCAATCACAAGGGGA
>CAZBQP010000115.1:0-4288 GCA_964494075.1 uncultured Clostridia bacterium | reverse complement strand
GAATACGAAGAACCCATCGGGTTCGGAAAATGCTTGCATTTTCTTTGAGCGTAGCGAAAGCCCCCGTTCGGGTCACCGTGAGCTAATGCTCTCCTTTTTTGCTGTACCCAAACGGGAATACGAAGAACCCATCGGGTTCGGAAAATGCTTGCATTTTCTTTGAGCGTAGCTCCCCGAATAAACGAAGGAATACTTCTACCCCTCAATGTTTATACCCAAAAAATACTCTAACAACCGTTCCAACGTCAATCTCGCTTTCAATCGAAAATTCGGCGTTATACAGAGCGCAAATGTGCTTCACAATCGCAAGTCCTAAACCCGTACCGCCCGTTTTTTTGGAACGAGATTTATCCACTCGGTAAAATCTTTCGCAAAGGCGAGGAATATGTTCCCTTTCGATGCCAATACCCGTATCGGACACCTTCAACTCAACTCCATTCGCTTGTTCCGTCAAACAAACAACAACCTTTCCTGCCTCTTTATTGTAATTGACCGCATTAGAACAAAGATTGCCGATAAGCTCGAACATCTTTTTACTATCAGCACTGACCGTTGCATTCCCTAAAATGGTTACCGTCACCCCTTTTTCGGCAATTTTCGTCGACAATTCCGCAATAGTCTCCTCAGCAACCTTACGCAAATCGACCTCTGTCATCGCAAGTTCTCTCGGTTCACCGCTTTCCAGCTTACTCAATTCCAGCATATCGGAAATAAGCGAGGAAAGGCGCAGACTTTCTTTATGAATTCTATCCACTTGCTTTTTAGAGCCGTCGTCCAACGTCTCTTTCCCAAGCAACAATTCGGACAGCCCTTGCATTACCGCAACGGGCGTTTTTAATTCATGTGAAGCATTTGCAAAAAAGTCACTCTTTTGTTTCTGTATCGCTTTTTCCTTAGTTATGTCCGTGATAATTACGATAGAATACACCTCGTCGCCTTGATTTTCATTTTCTACCTTTCGTATCATGACGAACAATTCCTTTTCCTTGTACGCATATTCGGACGAGTAATTTTCGCCAAGATGACGAGCAATCTTTTCACAAAGAGGCAAATCGTCAATCAAATAGATAAAATCTTTTCCCGTAACGTTTTCGGCAGATTCAAAAATTTCAGAAAGACTTTTGTTGGCAAAAACAATCTTTTTATTTTCATCAATAGCAAGAATCCCCTGTGACACGTTTTCAAGCACCGTATTCAGCCTGTGGTGCTCCTCCTGTACCCTTTGCATATGCGTGTGCGTGTTGGCGTTTACTTCATTGATTTCGTTAAGTACGGAATACAATTCCGGCTCACCGGAATCTGTTTTAATAGGAATATAATTGCCTGCATTCAAACTACGCAAGCTATCTCCCACCTCAACAATTTTACCCGATATCTTATTCGATAATAAATTGGAAATGACAACGGAGAATATCAAACAAGCGATCAGTACAATCACCAAAATGGGAATTGCAACGTCTAAATAGCCATTAATTTGACTGCTTTTTACAGCCAAACGCAAAACAATCGCTCTCCCGTCTTCAAGCTCCGTTTTTAATGCGTAATAGGTCATATTGCATCCAAACGTTTGCGAATACCGCTCCACCGCCTCAGGAGAACCATTTAAGGCATTTTGTATTTCCGTGCGATCAATATGATTTTCCAACGGAGATTTTGTATCGCTTTCGTAAAGTACGTTTCCTTCCGTGTCCATAATGGTAACACGAAAAGCGTCGTTATCTGAATATCGAGCAAACTCCGCAAAATCCTCTTCCTTTCGAACAAGAGAACATACAAGCTGCGTTTCTTCCGCAAGACGTTCTTTAATTATCGAATTCGCATTGACGTTCACAGCGACAATCCCGAAAATAAACATCACGAGCACCGAAAGAAAGGTGAGCGTGAGAATGTGAAATAACGTTTTCTTTTTCATTTACTTATTTTCAAATCTATATCCAACACCACGAACGGTAACGATACAGTCTTTGCCTCCAACCTCTCTCATTTTCTCTCTCAAGCTTGCAACATGCATATCGAGCGTCCTCGTTTCACCCATATAATCCTCTCCCCAAACGTCACGGAACAACTCCTCACGCTCCACAGTAATACCTGCCTTTCCGATAAGAATTTTCAACAGCTTAAATTCTTTTATCGTAAGTTTCAAATCCTGCTCGTTGTAAAACGCCTTGTACAAATTGTTGTCAATCGAATAACCGTCGACGCTCGTGACGTACAACTTAGCACGGCGCAAATTCGTCTTCACTCTTGCCATAAGTTCCAACACCGAAAAGGGCTTCGCCATATAATCGTCCGCCCCTTTATTCAAACCTTTTACAAAACTGATTTCATCCGATTTTGCACTGACGCAAATGACGGGGATTTTTTCGTCGATCTTGCGAATTTCCGTTAAAATCGTAAACCCGTCCATAATCGGCAGCATAATGTCCAAAATCACGAGATCGGGCTTTTTTGCGTGAAAAGCCTCAAAAAAATCCTTCCCGTTTTCAAACAATTTTGTTTCATACGTGCCGTCAAAAGCGCCCTCGTACACCTCTTGCATTCCTTCGTCGTCTTCAACGATATAAATTAGTTCCTTCATTAGAATTTTTGATGCACTCCCGTATCATTGTATTTCGTCCACTCTGCAACGTTTACGGCGTGATCGCCTATACGTTCCAGATATTTCGCAACCATCATCAGTTCAATGGCTTGGTCACCATTTTTACCATCTCGTTTGATCAGCTCGATCAGCTCGTTCTTCACCGTCAAAAACAATTCGTCCATTTCATCGTCAAGCTTGATCACCTCATCGGCAAGCGCATCGTTGTTGTTGATAAACGAGTTTACGCTTTCCCTCACCATTCTCACGGCAAGATTGCCCATCGCAGTGATATGCGTCAATTTTTTAATATACCTCTCCCCCGGCATCGTGCAAACCAAATCGCCGATGTCGCTTGCTTGATCGCCAAAACGTTCGATATCCGTGATCATTTTCAGCGCTGTAGACACCTCCCTGAAATCTTTTGCCACAGGCTGTTGTTTCAGCAAAATCCGCATACAGCGTTTTTCAATGTCCATTTCGTATTCATCTACACGCTTATCCATCTGTCCGATGCTTTTACCCAGTTCCTTATCACGATTAACAAGCGCCGCAATCGAATTTTCAATCATTTGCTCGGTAAGGCGGCACATTTGCACGAGTTCCGTCTTTAAGGCAGCGAGTTCTTCTTCGAATATTTTCCTAATCGACATAGTCTTTACTCCTTCATTATACAATTTTTTTTCGGAAAAATCAATTATTTTTTCAGTATCAACCAAATCTCCCCGTAATGTACCGTTCCGTACGTTCATCTTTTGGAGAGGTGAACAGAACATCCGTGTCCCCATATTCGATCAATTCCCCCAAAAGGAAGAACGCCGTTTTATCGGCAATACGGGTTGCCTGTTGCATATTGTGCGTGACAATTACGATGGTTAAATCCTTTTTCAGTTCCTCCATCAATTCTTCTATTTTTCCCGTAGAAATAGGGTCGAGAGCGCTCGTCGGCTCGTCCATCAAAAGAATTTTCGGCTTCGCTGCGAGCGACCTCGCAATACAAAGTCGCTGCTGCTGTCCACCTGACAATCCCAATGCAGATTTATTCAATCTATCCTTTAACTCATCCCACATCGCCGCCTGTCTCAACGATGTTTCCACAATTTCGTCCAACTCTGCATATTTCGTAATCCCGAACGTTCTCGGTCCGTATGCAATATTGTCATACACACTCATCGGGAAAGGATTGGGTTTTTGGAATACCATTCCCACGTTTTTGCGAAGTTCATTCACGTCAATTTTTCCGTAAATATTCGTATTACCTACGTAAAACTCACCTTCCACCTTACATCCATCCACCAAATCGTTCATGCGATTGAAACATTTCAAAAAGGTGGATTTTCCACACCCCGAAGGACCGATAAACGCTGTCACCTGCTTTTCGGGAATTTCAACACTTATGTTTTTAATCGCTTGAAAATCACCATACCAAAGATTTGCATTTTTGACGGTGATATTGCCGCCGTAGTTTTGCATTTTTTGTGTGTATTTCATGCTTTTTCTCCTTGTAAACGTTTTTGTAATTTTGTAGATACAACCTGCGCCAACAAATTTAATCCCAGCACGAATACGATCAAAACGACCGCCGTGGCGTACGCTTCGTCCATATACCAGCCCTCACCTGAAAGGCGATAAAGAGCGACTGCAAGCGTGGCGTTAGAATCCATATAACTTGTCGGCATAGCGGATATAACCGAACCCATAGTATACATA
>CAZBQP010000114.1:0-4361 GCA_964494075.1 uncultured Clostridia bacterium | reverse complement strand
TGGCTAACGCCAAAGTGTCGCTACGCTCGCGCGAACCCACGACAGTCGCTACCAGCTGCGCTACGCCTCGATTTTTTTTCTTACTTTTTTCTGTGCGTACGTTTTTTGCAAAATACGTTACGCAAGGAACGCATCTATTATAGCAAATACGTTGTCAATTGTCAATCCTTTTTTAAGCATTCGTCTAAGTATTTGTAAAATAATTTCAAAAGGGGGAGAGTGTGTGGGGAAGCCGTGGCGAAAATTCTTTCGCCACGGCTTTTACCATATGATTACATATTCTCTTGCGTGTTTTCTTCGGCTAAAAGATGTTTCATCTCGTACATGCCTGCTTCTTTTCCATTTAAGAACTTTGCAGCACGGATTGCGCCGACTGCAAAAACTCGCTTAGATCTTGCGCTGTGCGAAATGGTGATAATCTCGTCGTCACCTGCAAACATCACTTCGTGTTCGCCTACGATCGTGCCGCCACGGACGGCGTGAATCCCGATTTCATTTTTGGTTCTTGCGCCCACGATGCCATCTCTGCCGTTGACGAATTTCTTCTGCCCGTCAAACGCTTCGTTGACGGTGTTTGCCAACATCAAAGCGGTGCCGCTCGGTGCGTCCTTTTTCAAATTGTGATGTTTTTCGATGATTTCCACGTCGAAGTTGTCGCCGAGTACTTGCGCAGCCACTTTGCAAAGTGCCTGCATAAGGTTGACACCCAAAGATAAATTTGCCGTCTTAAAAATTGCGATAGAGCTTGCATATTCGTCGATGAGCTTTAAGTCGTCGGGCGAAAAGCCCGTCGATGCCAACACGATGCCAAGGTGATGTGCTTTGGCGTATTCCAATCGTTCGCAAAGCCCGGTTGGAGAGGAAAAGTCCACAATGACGTCGCCTTCTTCTTTCACGTCGCCAAAGTTCGTATATACGGGGATCCCGATTTCTCTCGGGTAGAGATCTACGCCGCAAACGGCGGTTGCATTCGCATCGTCAGCCAAAAGGGAGAGGACGTTACCACCCATTTTGCCGCATGCGCCACAAAGAATGATTCTTGTTTTCATTATTCGTGACACTCCAATCCGAAGTTTTTCATTGCAGCGATCAGTTTTTCACGGTTTGCACTTTCCATCGGCGTCAAAGGCGCGCGGGGTACGCCGGCGTTAAATCCGAGCAGGTTGACCGCTTCTTTGACAGGAATGGGGTTTACTTCCAAGAAACAAGCGTTTGCAAGGGGGAGCAAGCGATCGTTGAGCGCAATTGCTTCCGTCGTTTTTCCGGCTTTGATAAGGGAGCAAAGATCTTTCACTTCCTTGGGGGCTATGTTGGAGACAACGGAGATAACCCCTGCGCCGCCAACAGCGAGAATGGGGAAGTTGAGCGCATCTTCGCCCGAATACAAATCGCATTTATCACGAGTTAAGCGCAAGGTTTCCATCGTCTTGCTCATGTTTCCGCCTGCGTCTTTCATGCCGGCAATGTTTGGAATCTGTGCGATTTTTGCCATGGTGGCAGGTTGGATTTCCACCCCCGTACGGCCGGGAACGTTGTAGGCGATGACAGGCAGGGAAACGGCTTCGCAAATTGCCTGATAATACGCTACCAAACCGTTCTGTGTGCATTTGTTGTAGTAGGGGGTTACGGCAAGTAAGCCGTCGCCGCCGAATTTTTCAGCTGCTTTTGCCGTCATGATAGCGTCGGCGGTGTTGTTGCTGCCGCAGCCGAAAATGACTTTCGCGCGCTTGTTGACCTTCTTCACGGCATAATCCATGAGGACGTGTTCTTCCTCAAAAGACATGGTGGAAGGCTCGCCCGTCGTACCTAAAAATACGATGGCGTCCGTTCCGTTTTCAATCTGGAACTCGATAAGTTGTCCGAGTACTTCATAGTTTACGCCCGATTCATCGAACGGTGTGATCAGCGCTGTGGCGCTGCCTTCAAAAAATCCTTTCATAATTTATTCTATGCCTCTTATTTTGTGTGTTGTTAATCAAAATATCCTTTTGCTGCTAACAATTCTGCAAGCAACACAGCGCCGCCTGCTGCACCTCGCAAGGTGTTATGCGAAAGCCCGACGAATTTATAATCGTATACACTGTCTTGACGAAGTCTGCCTGCGGTTACGGTCATGCCATTCCCTGCCATTCTGTCCAACTTAGCTTGGGGACGATTGTCCTCTTCTAAATATTGCAAGAACTGTTCGGGCGCAGAGGGGAGCTTAAGCGCCTGCGGAGCGCCTTTGAATTCTGCCCAAGCGGACAAAATCTCCTCTTTCGTCGGTTTATTTTCAAAGCGTACGAAGACGGCTGCCGTATGTCCGTCGGAAACGGGTACGCGCAAGCATTGTGCGGTGATGGCAGGTCCGTCGGCGGAAAGGATCTCTCCATTTTCAATCGTGCCCCAGATTTTGAGGGGTTCTTTTTCGCTCTTTTCCTCCTCGCCACCGATATAGGGGATGACGTTGTCGAGAATTTCCGGCATGGTGGCGAAGGTTTTTCCTGCGCCTGAAATCGCCTGATAGGTGCAAACTGCTACTTCTTGAATGCCGAACTTCTTCAAAGGGTGAAGGAGAGGGACGTAAGATTGTAAGGAGCAGTTGGATTTAACGGCGATAAAGCCGCGTTTTGTATTCAATCTCTTTCTCTGTGCGGGAATGACGTTGAGGTGATCGTCGTTGATTTCCGGAATGATCATCGGTACGTCCGCCGTGAAGCGATGAGCAGAGTTGTTGGAAACGACGGGAATTTCCGCTTTCGCATACGATTCTTCCAATGCACGGATTTTAGATTTCTCCATATTGACGGCGCAGAAAACGAAGTCTACCTGCGCTGCGATTTTTGCCATGTCGCTTTCCGCATCCAAAACAACCATAGAGGCAAATTTTTCGGGGATGGGTGTTTCAAAAGCCCATTTGTTCCCTACGGCCTCTTGATAGGTCTTGCCTGCGGAACGGGGGGAAGCCGCCAATACGGTGACGTTGAACCAAGGGTGTTCGGCAAGAAGCAGCATAAAGCGCTGTCCGACCATGCCCGTTGCGCCAATGACGCCTACGTTGAATTTTTTCATAATTTACCTCCAAAAAGTAAGAAAAGACGGTACCATGTCCGTCTTTAAGCAAAATCGATTTCAAAATTCCATCAAGAAAATACTCGAAATAGCTCATCACGAACGGTGACAGTCACACGGGTATTCTCCCGTATGCCCAGCGTAAGCGGACGTCCTTTACGCTTCGGCGGAGATACCCTTTCCAAATCCACGCGCTTATGCAAGCTGTCCATCTTGCTTCGGTGGGGTACTCATGTTCTTCCGCTCCTCTATTCTTATCTGTATTTTATCATATATGTAAACAAAAGTCAAAGCATTTTTGTGTATTTTTGCAAGGATTCCAAAACAAAAGTGAGATTTCTTACGAATAATTTAATTTTTTCCTGTAAAATCCTTGAAAAAAAGATAATTTTGTAGTACAATATAGCGTGTAGTACTATGATATGAAAAGGAGTTCGCATGGCAGAAAAAGGATTGTATACCCGATTGCTCGAAGGGTATGAACAAAACGGTGAGGGCGTGAGAAATTCTCTTTCCAAAAGCCGTTATCAAGTGTGTAAAGACATTCTTAAAGAACACCTTAAAGAGGTGTCAATCATCAATTTATTGATTTTGCTGTTTTTTGTTCCCCTCATCATCGTGTTGACGATCGGTTACATTTATTCACAGGGGAATTCCATCTTGTATCCCTTTGGTTCTAATTTAGGGATCGGCTATCCTGCGATGCCCGATTTGCAGGGGACGTCCGAATGGCTCTCTTTCCAAAGCGGTTTGTACACCTGCCTTGGTGTGTTGGCGGCTTCCATCGTTGCTTCGGTCGGTTTGGCTGGGGGAATGTACTCGGTTAGAAACCTGATTTGGACGGAGGGAAGATTCGTCGTCAAAGACTTTTGGCGAGGAGTGAAACTTAATTATAAAAACGCATTGCAGACGGCGCTTTTCTTCTGCACCGTGCTGTTGTTGACGATTGCGGAAATCAACGTGGTGGATTTCAATATTGCCATGGGTGCCGAACACGTCGTGTGGTTGCGTATTTCGCAAGTGGTCTGCTACGTCCTGCTTGCGGTTGCTGCCCTGATGAGCCTTTGGATGATTTCTTTCGGCGTCACCTACAAAACAACGTTTCTCGGCCTGCTTAAAAACGCATTCTTATTGATGGTCGGTACGATTTTTCAGACGGTATTTTTCGCCGTGATCGCACTCCTGCCCTTCGCACTCTTCTTGTTTGGTGAGTTTGGCGGACTTATGAATATGATCGCATTGACGTTGATGTTTTTGATTTCCTTCTCCTTTGCTTTGCTCGTTTGGTTGAGCTTTACGCAATGGGTGTT
>CAZBQP010000113.1:0-4425 GCA_964494075.1 uncultured Clostridia bacterium | reverse complement strand
TATTTTTGAATTTCTTCTTGATTAAGCCCATATTCCCTTTGAAGCTCCTCTACCGTGCCCTGCGGAATAAAGAGATCGTCGTAGGCAAAATTCTTAATCGTACAAGACATACCTCTTTGCGAAATCCATTGATCGACCAAACTTCCGAAACCACCTCGTAAAACGTTGTCTTCCAGCGTAATGATATGATGCCCCTGTAAACTCTCCAGCAGTTCCTCATCGAGTGGTTTTACAAAGCGTGCGTTTACTACACTGAAATCCAAGTTTTCCAACTTACATTCCTCTACAATCTTCATTGCCATACGAAGGCAACGCTCACCCACGGCAAGCACAGTCACTTTTCTTTCGCTTTGATGTAAATACGCCCATTTGCCCAACCGAATGGGCGTTCTATCTTGCCCGAAAATGACATTCCCCGTTCGAGGATAACGAATAGCAAGAGGATGAGCGTAGGTTACACTAAACTCCAACGCCTCCTTCAATTCCTCCGTATCTTTGGGCGAGATAATCGTAAGATTGGGAATTAAGGAAAGATAGGAAAGATCGAACACCCCTTGATGAGTCTCTCCGTCCGAGCCGGAAATTCCGGCACGATCGATACAAAAAGTTACGGGTAAATCCTGTCCGCAAACGTCGTGAATAATCTCATCAAAGGAACGTTGTAAAAAGGTGGAATAAATGGCGTAATAGGGCTTTAAGCCGCCTGCAGCCATCGAGGAACAAAGCACCGCAGCGTTTTCCTCACAGATGCCGACGTCCAACGCTCTTTCGGGATAAGTCTCAAAAAACGCACTCAATCCAAGCGCCTCTTTCATCGCAGCTGCCACTACAACTACTTTCTCGTTCTGCGCAGCCATCTCACATAATTTTTCGCCCAAAACCTGAGAATATTCCCTCTGTTCTGAAGTACCGACGGGGGAAACTCCGTGTGTATCCGTGGGATGTTCTTCGCTGAACTCGTACCCTTTACCCTTTTTTGTTTCTATATGCAAAAGGACGGAAGTCGTGGCGAGCTTTTTCTTCGCTTCGCCCAACGCCTCAATCATTTCTTGCAGATTATTTCCGTCTTTCACGCCCATATACGAAAGTCCAAAGCTTTCCAAAAGACGAATATTTTTCTCTTTCCCATTCTTACGAACTTCTGATATTATGTCATACATACCACCTATCGTAGGTGAAATGGACATACCGTTATCGTTCAAGATAATCAATACGTTTGTTTGAACAATTTTTAAGCTGTTCAAGGCTTCGTAAACAAGTCCGTTGTTGAAGGATCCGTCTCCAATATAGGCTATCACGCAATAATTCTCTTTAGCGAGATCTCGCGCTTTTCCAAATCCGATCGCAGCGGAAACGGAAGTGCCCGCATGCCCCGTATCGTAACAATCGTAGATACTTTCGTTTCGTTTGGGAAAACCAGAAATCCCCCCTCTTTGACGAAGGGTGGAAAAATCGGAATATCGCCCCGATAACAATTTATACGGATAACATTGATGACCGACGTCAAATATGATTTTATCTTTAGGAAAATCGAAAACGTAAAAGAGCGCGACGGTCGATTCCACCGCGCCGAGGTTGGACGCCAAGTGCCCTCCGCACTTTCCAACCGTATCGCAAATCGTCTCACGAACTTCTCCGCAAAGAAACTTCAATTCCGACAACGTACAATCTTTTATATTTTCAGACGATATCCTTTCTAACATGTACAACTAAGTCCTACGATCCAATTATTTTTTACGGGTGAGTACGTCATCGATTATTGCGTGCAAAAAACCAACGTCGCCGTCGATACTCTCTAACGTGGCGTGACAATTCTGTGCGCAAATCTCCGCGCGAAGTTTTGCGCCTTCCACCCCGTATAGCCGTATGCAAGTCGCTTTATGTTCGCCTTCGTCCTTCCCGACTTTCTTACCCACATCGTCAAAAGTACCCGTGACGTCCAAAAGGTCGTCAGTCATCTGAAATAATGTACCCAAAAGCGAACCGAAACGCTCCCATTCGTAATAGTTTTTGCTATTTTTCAAAATGCTGGCTATAAGCATGGGGGCTAACAAAAGTTTTCCCGTTTTATGAGCGTAAATATACAGCAAGCCTTCCTCTTGCAATTCCTCTCGACCTTCCGAAAATTTTAAATCGGCAGACTGCCCTGCAATCATGCCGTAAATACCCGAACACTCGTTCAAAATTGCGCTCGCACGAACGTATGCTTCCCCTTTCAAACTCTGGCGAAAGCAAATCGCATATGCTTCATTCAACAGAGCGTCCCCCGCCAAAATGGCGTTTGCCTCTCCGAATTGCTTATGATTGCTCGGTTTCCCACGACGAAAGTCGTCATTATCCATTGCCGGCAGATCGTCATGAATTAAAGAATAGGTGTGAATCATTTCCAAAGCAAGGGCAAACGGCAAAATCTCCCGTCTATCCAAACCCAAAATGTCTGCGCACGCCAACGCCAAAACAGGACGAATACGTTTGCCGCCGTTTTGTAAGCTGTACGCCATACTCTCACCAAGTACGGATGGGCGCGTATGTAACGTATGCGTATAGTCCGCTGCGTATTCTTCAAATTCCTTTCGATACTGCTCGTAACGAATTTCATATTCGCTCACTGCGCGTTTCCTCTCTTGTTGATTGCTCTCAAATACGTATTATACATCAGCATGGTGATCGTCATCGGTCCCACGCCGCCGGGAACGGGTGTTATGAAAGAGGTGCTTTCTTTCACCTCTTCAAAGTCCACGTCTCCGCATAATTTCCCTTTTTCGTCGCGATTCATGCCGATATCCACGACAACCGCTCCTTCTTTCACCATATCGCTCGTGATAAATTTCGCAATTCCAACTGCGGAAACCAGAATATCTGCTTCACGGCAAATTGCCTTCATATCTTTCGTACGACTATGACAAATCGTCACCGTAGCGTTCGCATTCAGCAAAAGCATTGCCATCGGTTTTCCCACCGTTTCACTCCTACCGACTACCACGGCACGCTTTCCTTCGATTTCGATTCCCTCCCGTTCAAGGAGTTTCATCACGCCGAGAGGTGTGCATGCCACGACCTCCGCTCTATTCTGCATCAAAAGCCCGAGATTGTGGGCAGAAAATCCGTCTACATCTTTCCCTACTGGAATATGTGCGCATGCAGCATCTGCATTCAAATGTTTGGGCAAGGGCAATTGCAACAGAATTCCGTCCAGGTCATCCCGTCCTCCAAGTTCGTCCAAAAGTCTTTCCACTTCTTCCTGGGTAGCCGTTTGCGGGAGCTCGTACGTATACGACCGTATTCCCAACTCTGCGCAAGCCTTAATCTTGTTGCGCACGTAAATTTTAGAAGCAGGGTCTTCCCCGACGATGACGACAGCCAACCCGGGTTTACTGCTCAAAAGCTCGATTTTTTCCTTCAATTCCGCACGAAGTTCTGCGGCTATCCCTTTTCCGTCGATAATCTTCATCTTTACGCACTTATTTATTGATGACGCCGGCAAGTACGCCATTGACGAAATCAGCGCTCGTATCCGTGGAATACTTGCGTGCCAATCCTGCCGCTTCTGAAACGGAAACGACGTTTGGAATATCGTCAAAATAACGAATTTCCGCCATTGCTATCAACAGGATACTTTTATCCATAGGATTGATACGGTCTGCTCTATAATGATGACAAACTTCTTCAATCCCCGTAATGAGTTCGTCGTAATGTTCCTCTACAGTTGCCACCAAATCGGCAGTAAACAATACGTCGTCCTCTTCCAAAGCAAATTGCTTGTAAATCTTCTTCTTTAACTGATCCAAACAGTCCGAATTGAACTGTTGCGCGAAAATAATATTCAGCGCTGCTTCTCTTGCTGCATTTCTCATAAATCTTCTCTTTTCTCCGTCTGTATACGACGAAAACCCTTCGCTTTTGCAGAAGGGTATCGCCTATTGTTATTTAATTATTGTCGTCTGCGAGCTCATTCTCTTCTTTCTCGCTCTCTTCCTGCTCTTCTTTTTCTGCAGGTTCTACGGAAAGCGTACCATCAAAGGTTACGTCCAAAACATGCACGTCAACTTCCGCCACTTTGAAGTTGGTCATATTCTCTACACTTTGCTTGACAGACTGCTGAATGCGATAGGCAAGTTCCGGCACGTTGTAGCCGTAGATCACCGCCACGGAAACGTCTACATAGACGCCGTCCTTCTCCACGAAAAAGGAAATTCCGTTTTTCTTTCCCGAATGATGAGGAACAGTTCCTTCCACTTCAGCAACTGCGTTTGCCACGATGTCGCCGAGAATACTCTTGCTGTAAACAATCTTCCCACTCTTCTTATCGTTAGAGGTTAATTTGAAATTAGACATTCGAAAATATCTCCTTATAATATGTCAAGACTATTATAGCACATATTTTCGATTTTTTCTACTGTTTTGAAGTTGTTTTTTTCAGCTTTT
>CAZBQP010000112.1:0-4437 GCA_964494075.1 uncultured Clostridia bacterium | reverse complement strand
ATTCTCCGCCTTCCTCCAAAGAAAAACGCAATGCACCCATTCTCGCTTCATCGTAAACGCCCAATAAAAAATCGCTTTCATTTAATACTCTCGGCTTTAATCTGCCTTGTTTGTTTTCTTTTTTTATACTCTTTCACAAAATAAATGTTGAGATATTTTTCTCATACCCCAACATTTATTATAGAACCTACTTATAAAAACTTTTTATCTCATTAATAAATAAAGCACCAAAAGATTGATAAGTACCTTCACCCAGCCCATACAGACTTATAAACTCTTCTTTAGTCGTAGGACGATAAGTAGGGAAGCCGTATTTATCATAGTTATAACAACAGATCGGCAACATGATTATTGTGTCAAAAAATGCAATACACTAAAAAAACAATACATCTATACCTATAACATATACCATTTCATTTTTAATTCTCAATAGCTCAACGCATACCTGGGTGCTTCATTTATAAAAATCCCCTTGCTTTACGCAAGGGGATTCCTTTTACTCAACCTCTACAATTCCGCCCTCTTTCACGGTGATTGTCATGCCGTCTTTAACATACTCGATAAATTCTTCACCGAGACAGTCTACCACGGGCATCGTCACGTTATCAACCCAAACGTCTGCCAGGATTGCACCTGCCGCCGCCAAGGAGTCGATATGGCTGGAAAAGAGCATACAAGCAGGATTCCTACCCATTGCGCAAGCGCAATAGAGCACGAGTCCGCCCGTCGTCGAACCGATCGTCTGAGGCAGACAAAGCGCTTTGTGAATAAGCGGTTTTCCATGCAATTCCGCATTATTTTGATCGCCGCACTTCACCTCTTTATCCCCAAATTGCAATGCCATCTGCAAGGACGCCAACGTATTAAACCCTTGTGTCGTCACCACCGCTTTTGCAGTAACTTCCCCGGGTGCGATTACTCTACCTTGAAATACTTTCATCTTACTTCCCTCCTTTGGTAATGGCATTCAAAATCTCGCCGTCCGTATAATAACGTGCGCTCGTGTACGTACGGAGCTTATTCGACGAAGTGATAACAGGCATGGATTTGCAAAGCGGATTGTTCATATACATCAAAGGACAGATATAGGACGTGATGACACCTGTTGCCTTCAAACGTGCCGCATATTCTGTTTTCTCAAACGATTCCAGCACCTTGGGCGCCGCCGTCAATACGGTAGGGATCACCACTTTCTTTTTGCCGCTTTCCGCCAAGCCTTTTTCAATATTCACAGTCCAATCCTTCAGCTGTTGCAAGGACAAATGAGGGCAGCCTACAAAACAAAGCTTAGGCTTCGCTGCAGGGTTTTTCCAAATTACAGGGTAATTTTTCTGCACTCTTTCCAACTCTGCGTCGTCGATGATATATTCTTTTGCGCCTTCTTCAATCAACGATTCGCCAAGCTCTACGGCTTCGGGGGTGAGCTTGTCAATATGATAAAGCCCCACCGCACCGTTGGAGGCAGTCGCCGCACCGAAATCTTTCAAATACGCGCAAGCTTCGTCGTCCAACTCGTTGCCGATCCATTGATCCAAGCCGATTACGTAAGGCACGTCTTCCATGACCTTCATGCCGATGGCAGAACCAAGAAGCTGCGCCTCGGGTTTCTTCGTCGTCTGCACTTTCACAACCCAAGTAGCCTTTCTCCCTTTGTCCGTCAAAAGTCCGAAATAAGGCACATAGCCGACGATAGAGCCCATAATATCGAGAATCCCCGAATTACGATTACATCTTGCGCCAAGCACGGAGTTTGCATACACGACGGCGCTCGATTCCGCCCACGAAAGAACGTCCCCTTTCTTAGGCTTATTCGACACTTCGTCCATGTAGCAGGTGCAGGTGAAAGCATCTTTATCCATAAGTCCGAGCTTTTCAAGCTGATCTTCATAGAACGCTTGCTTGGTGTACATGAAATTCTTAAATACAAATTTTTGCAAGAAGTTTGCAGGCACGTTGTCGTCCAAAGGACGAGGATCCACGGAGAATTTCTGTCCGGAAACCACGCCTGCGTCCAGAATTTGCTGCATCAAGTCGTACACGGGCGACATCACTTTAAGTCCGAACGAGGTGACGAGGTGATTGTAGTTAGAGGTGATCGGCACGAGTTTTTCTGCCTCGAAGGCATCGCCGTACATAACCAAGGTCTTCATGACCTTCGCCATCGTCTCCCCCTTTTTACCGTCTAATATTTCTTGTTGTTCTGCTGTTAAAATCATAATAATTCTCCTATCAATCCATCAAAATCAAATCTTCATGCAAACGTCCCAAGCGCCCCAAATCACAGAGCGAAGGTTGCCCACCTTGCTTGCGTCACCGATAACGTGGATATGACGTCCCTTAGGTGCGAGAGGGGCAGGATTGTAACCAACGGACAAAATGACGGAATCCGCTTCAATATCGAATACATTGCCATCCTTGTCCTTCACGGTGATTTTACCGTCGCCGATTTCACAAAGAGAAGTTTCAAGATGCACAGGCACGTGATTCGTCTTAAAGCAATCACGCAAATAGCTGGTGTTCGCAAGGCAAATCCCGGGCGTTGTGATCAAATCGTCCATCATTTCAATGATGGCAGGTTGTTTACCCTGCAAGAAAAGATCGTACGCAATTTCACAACCTGTCAAACCGCCGCCGATGATGGCAACCTTTTCGCCGACCGACTTGTTGCCGAGCAGATAATCCACCGCTTCAACCGCTTTTTCCGCTCCCTTGACAGGAATACGTTTCGCTACCGCACCGGTTGCCACAATCACTTCATCTGCACCGAGCGTCTTCACGTCCTTCACTTCGGTGTTCAGCTTCACCTCTACGGGGTATTTGGAAAGTTCACGAATATACCAAGCAATGAGGTCACGATCTTTTTCCTTGAACGAAGGCGATGCCGCAGCAACAAAGACGCCGCCAAGACGATCGCTCTTTTCATAAAGAGTTACTTTATGCCCACGTTTTGCAAGCAAAATTGCCGCTTCCATACCGCCGATACCGCCGCCGATTACCGCCACGTTTTTCAACTTCTTCGCAGGGGCAACGTGATATTTCTTAGACTGCATCGTTTCAGGGTTGAGCGCACAACGAGCAAGCCCCATCGTGTCGGAAAGGTCCTGTGTGTTGGCATGTCCTTTTGAGGAGGAGAAGTTGAAACAACCGCTGTGGCAGCAGATACAAGGTTTGATATCTTCCAGTCTATCCTCGATAAGTTTGGTCACCCATTCAGGATCAGTCAAGAATTGTCTTGCAACGCCCACTGCGTCAATCTTTCCTTCCGCAACCGCTTCCGCACCGACTTCGGGCGACATTCTACCTGCGCAGACAACGGGGATATCCACGAATTTCTTGATATGCGCCACGTCTTCCAAGTTACAATTTTCAGGCATATACATAGGGGGATGCGCCCAATACCACGAATCGTAGGTGCCGTTGTCCGCATTGAGCATATCATACCCTGCGTCCTGCAAATATTTTGCCGCACGTTCGCTTTCCGCCATATTTCTGCCCACTTCCACGTAATCTTCGCCGGGCATTGCACCTTCGCAGAACCCTTTCATCTTGGATTCCACCGAATAGCGCAAGGAAACGGGATAATCTTCGCCGCAAGCTTCTTTGATAGCGTGTACGACTTCCGCTGCGAAACGATAACGATTTTCAAAGCTTCCGCCATATTCATCCGTACGCTTATTGAAGAATTCGATAGCGAACTGGTCAAGCAGATACCCTTCGTGCACAGCGTGCACTTCTACGCCGTCTACCCCTGCGTCACGGCAAAGTTTAGCGGTTTTCGCAAACGCCTCGATAATTTCGTGAATCTGTTCCACGGTCATTTCGGGACATTCGATGTCGTGCGCCCAACGGGAAGGTTGAGGGCTGGGGCTCGCCAACTCGTGCGAAGTATCCAACACGGGTTTGATCAGCGCGCGTGTAATTTTATTTTTATGTAAGGGAGCAATAAGCTCGGTAATTGCCCAAGAACGCCCCATGCCAGCCGTCAGCTGCACGAAAAGTTTTGCGCCCGTCTTGTGAATTTCATCCATGAAGACTTTGAGCTCGTCGAACATTTTAGGATTTTGCCAGAGCCATTTTCCCCAGAACGTATCACGCAAAGGCGCAATACCGGGAATAATCAAGCCGACGTTATTTTTGGCACGTTCAAGGAAAAGTTTTGCCGCTTCCTTATCGAAATGGCAGCCACCAAGCTCGAACCAACCAAACAGAGAGGTGCCCCCCATGGGACACATGACGATACGGTTTTTAATTTCTACGTTCCTGATTTTCCAAGGAGTAAACAGGGCTTCGTATTCTTTGTTAATCGTTTGCATATCTTTCTCCTTTTGAAAGACGATTCACGTCTTTACTCTTTTATGTTGATTTCTCAACAATACAAGTATAACAAAAAGATTACCCTTTGTCAATACCTTTGAAAAAATTTATTGTCCACAAAAT
>CAZBQP010000111.1:0-4504 GCA_964494075.1 uncultured Clostridia bacterium | reverse complement strand
CAATATCCTTTGCAGCTCCCCGATTCACCGAGTTTATGCACGTCTTCCAAAGGAAGGAATCCGACGGAGTCCGCACCGAATATTTTCGCCATTTCCTCCGGCGTATACTTACAAGCGATCAATTCCTCCCTCGATCCGATATCCGTACCGTAATAGCAAGGATTGCGGAACTCGGGTGCCGTCGAGCGCACGTGAATTTCCTTTGCGCCTGCTTCACGCAAAAGTTTGACAACTCGCACCATCGTCGTGCCACGAACAATGGAATCATCCACAAGAATCACTCGTCTGCCGTTCACCGTTTCAGGAACGGGATTGAGCTTGATCTTCACCTTGTCTTCTCGAACGTTTTGACCGGGATCGATGAACGTTCTGCCGATATATTTATTCTTAATGAGTCCGAGCCCGTAGGGAATCCCCGCCTCTTCGGCATAACCGATTGCCGCATCAATGCCCGAATCGGGCGCACCGATAACGACGTCCGCCTCGGTGGGATGCGCTTTGGCAAGCATCGCCCCTGCACGTTTTCTGGCAAGATGCACCGAGCAATTTGCAATGACGGAATCGGGACGCGCGGTGTACAAATATTCAAATACGCACATTCTTTCCTCTCGGCGATTACAATGTTCCTCAATGGGATAAATTCCATCTTTTTTGAATAGAATGATTTCCCCCGGACGCACGTCTCGCACAAGCGTCGCACCGACGGAATTCAACGCGCACGTTTCGCTGGCAATGACGTATTCTCCGTCCGCTCTCTTCCCGAACGACAAAGGTTTTATCCCCTGCGGATCACGTACGGCAAGCATTTTTTGCGGAGACATGACTATCATTGCATACGCCCCTTCCAATTTTCCCACCGCTTTCATCACCGCCTCTTCGATGGAGGAAGAATTGATACGTTCTTTGATGATAACGGCGGAAATAATTTCCGCATCGTTGCCCGTGTGGAAAATCGAGCCTTGCATTTCCATCTCTCGTTTCAGTTTCGAGCCGTTGACGAGCTTCCCGTCAATGACCACCGCCATTTTACCCTTGCTATGGTTGACGAGAATAGGCTCTGCATTAATTCTGTCTTTTGTGTCGAGCGTTCCGTAACGCACGTTTCCGAGCGCCATTTGGCCATGCCCTAACGACTGCAAAGCTGCGTGCGTGAATACTTCGTTGACGAGCCCGGAATCTTTATAAGCATGGAATACGCCGTCGTCGTTGACGACGATACCGCTGGACGCTTGCCCACGATGTTGGAGAGCATACAGACCGTAATACACGCTCGACGCTACGTCCGCTGTCTCCGTACCGAAAATTCCAAAAACAGCCATTTGATTACTTCCCCATCAATCTTCTCATCATTTCCTGATAAGCGTCCTCTACGCCGCCGAGGTCACGACGGAAACGATCCTTGTCGAGCTTTTCGCCCGTCGTAGAATCCCAGAAACGGCAGGTGTCGGGAGAAATTTCGTCTGCAAGCACGATTTCCCCGTCCGTCGTTTTCCCAAATTCAATCTTGAAATCGACGAGGGTAACGTTAAGTTTTTTGAAATACGCCTTCAACACTTCGTTAATTTTGAACGCCATGGACTTCACGAGGGCAATTTCTTCCTTCGTCGCAATTCCGAGCGCCAAGGCATGATATTCATTGAGCAAAGGATCGCCCAAATCGTCGTTTTTATAGGAGAACTCAATGGTAGGCTCTGCAAATACAATCCCTTCTTCCACGCCGTAATGTTTAGCAAACGAACCTGCGGAAATGTTACGAATAATCACTTCCAAAGGCAAAATCTTCACTCTTTTCACAAGAGTATCACGATCGGAAAGTTCTTCGACGAAGTGTGTCTTCACCCCTTCCTTTTCAAGGATTTGCATCAGGAAGTTGCTCATTTTGTTGTTGATGACACCCTTGCCTGCAATCGTGCCCTTTTTCAAGCCGTTAAATGCCGTAGCGTCGTCCTTATAGGATACGATAACCAGGGAAGGATCTTCCGTTGCATACACTCTCTTTGCTTTACCTTCATACATTTGTTCTTTCTTTTCCATGATTCTATCTCCATTAAAAATTGATTTCGTTTATAATAATTCCTGCAACGCTTCGTCGTCACAGTTGATTTTTTCACGCATTTCTCTCTTATATTGCGCAAGTTGGGCGTCAATTTCGGGATATTTGATACCGAGCATCTGCAACGCAAGCAACCCTGCGTTCTCGCCGCCGTTCACCCCGACCGTCGCCACGGGAATACCCGAAGGCATCTGTACAATGGAAAGCAGGCTGTCCAGCCCTCCCATCATATCCGTTTTTACGGGAAGCCCGATAACAGGCAAGGTTGTAAACGCTGCAATCACGCCGCCGAGATGTGCCGCTTTTCCGGCTGCGCAAATCAGCACTTCCAATCCACGTTCCTTGGCGGTCGCCGCATATTCGTGCGCCTCTTCGGGGGTGCGATGTGCGGAAATCACGCGAACCTCCGTCTCCACTCCGAATTTTTTCAACACGTTCACGGCAGGCTTGACCACGTCAAAATCCGATTTGCTACCCATTAAAATACCGACTTTCATAGTTATTCTCCCAAAAATAAATTAAAATGGAGTGCAACCGACTGATTGCACTCCATGCGATTATACTGCTTGCTGAATAAGAGCGTGTCTTGCGCCCGCAATGAGTTTTGCGTAGGAATAACACGCTACGCCATTGAGATGTTTTCTTTGCGTCATACGTTCCATTTCAGACCTCACACACAAACAACCGCACTCCAATGACAATTTCTCACATTCCAAAGAAAGAAATCTTGTCATGATGCCTACATCCATTACCTATATTTCTATTATAACAGATGCAAAAGAAAAAGGCAAGTTTTGAACGAAGTTTTTCTCTAAAATGTAAACTTGTGATTTTTTGACAACTATTCCCCCGTTTTTGTGAACTTACAGGGACTCAAGGACAAGAGCACCTGCGAAGGACAATAGAATACCACTTCCAAAGAAAATGCAGGATGCAGCATAGCGTAGAAGAAAGATTCGTGGGAAATGGCGAAAATGTCTATAATCGTATGCAACCCCAGCACGGTGTCGCAAAGTGCAAACAGCGTAAGCCCGATTGCCAGCAACTTATTCTCCTTAAAATGCACAAAGGCAAAAAGAATACTCAACAAAAGGTTGGCATAATACAGCACGGAAAGCACGTACAACGCCTCTGCGTTCTCACCGAACACCACCGCCACGGCAATCGTCAAAAGCAGGCATAACCCCACTCTCAAACTCACATTGACCACTCGTTCCTTTCTACTCTTTGCAAAAGCGAGGGTACGCACAGCATAAAAGAGCTGCGCAATCAGGAAAAAAGTTACCCCCGTCTCACGGGAAGCCTGCCCTAAAATCAAGCAAAAATCCGCAACGCAGGTAAAATAGAGGGCACCGAGCTGCAAGAAGGAAGATAGTTCTTTTTTAAGAAAGACCGCCGAGCTGATAAAACAGGATAGAATAAGCCCGTAATACACCCAATCGTTATACTTGCCGATATTAAACACCGCAATCGGATAGGCTATCATTTGCAATGCAAGGACGATGAAAAAATAAATTCGTCTCACACCTGCCCCACTCGTTCTCATTTTTACCGCCTCTTTCAAAACTGTCCTCCTCTTAAAAAATTATTTCTTTTTATCCTTCACCTATAAGACAAGATAGGCAGCTACACCACTCAAAAGATCTAAGGGAATTAAGTAAAAATAGTCGACAACAAACCTTGGAAAATGTTCTGCGCCTTTATATATTCCTCTTCCTTTAACACGTTCGAAGGCTCATTATCTCCACCACCACTGTATCTTATGGAATAATAGAGCTCACTGCGATAATAATACTCTACCATTTCGCCGTTGTCATAGATATAGTCATGATCTTTAAAAACCTCGTAATAATTCCCCGGCTTTACACTTTCACCACCTACGATAATCCAACTCTCAGTATCTTCCTTATACCAACTCTCATAATCGGATTTCATGCGTTTTATGAAAGATTGTGCGTCCGTGTATATTTCGTAGTTCGCAAACGAGCGCCAGCCAAGCATATTGACGGCAAAAATGGCTACCCAATAAAAAGCCCGACAAGCACGACCACGGCGCTGACTTTTTTTATATGGTTAATGTTCCGTATTTTTGCAATCCGTCCGAGAAAAACACTCCATAAAAAGCAGGAATTTCTCCCGAAAAGCGAGCATGGCACATTTTACCATTTATATTATATGATGAGTATACCATATTCTTTATATTTTGTAAAGAAAAAACGGCTCATCTATAAGCCGTAAAAACATGAGGTATATTTTTCCAACTTTCACAAACGACTCTTTTGCGAAGCACGCCTTCATTCCCTCCACTTTGCAAAACCGCTCTTTCCTAATGCACTCTTCTACCCACTTACGCACGTATCAATTTAATCGAAACAGACGTGAACACACACCACCGCTTTGTACACCGAAAAAATAAGCGAAAGAATTTTATTATACTTCAACCGTACACAC
>CAZBQP010000110.1:0-4554 GCA_964494075.1 uncultured Clostridia bacterium | reverse complement strand
AAAATGAAGTTTTGTTAAAAGTTGAGCATCTTTGTCAATATTTCCGTATGGGCAAAAAGGAGTTAAAGGCGGTTGACGACGTTAACTTCGAAATTAAGCGTGGCGAGGTTTTTGGTTTGGTTGGCGAGTCCGGTTGCGGTAAAACCACGACGGGAAGATCGATTATCAAATTGTACGACATCACCTCTGGTAACGTCTATTTCAAAGGACAAAGAGTGGGGGCAGGTATGCGTTCATATAAGGACGCTATCGCAAAAGCTCGAAAGAAAGCGGCGGCAGAGATCAAAGAAATCCGCAATCAATTGAAGTCGGAAACGGACGAAAGCAAGAAGGCGGCGTTGAACGCAAAGATTACGGCAATCAATGAAGAGCTGTACGCAGTTGTAGAGAAAAATCGTAGCGAAGCACGTGAAGCACGTCGTTCGGTGAAAAATTCCGACAGTGCTTATGCGGCGCAGTGCGTAGCGGAAATCGACGCTGAATATCAAGAACGTGCAGCGGAACTTGCTGGCGACGAGGTTGCGTTGAAAGCGTTGCAGAAGAAGTATGCAGAGAAGCGTAAAGCGGCGCAAAAGAGTAAGTTAATCACGCAAATCCAAATGATTTTCCAAGACCCTATCGCTTCGTTGGATCCCCGTATGACGGTACGTGAAATCATCGCCGAAGGATTGATTATCAACGGCATTCGTGATAAGGAATACATCAACGAAAAGGTGTATGAAATTTTGGAAACGGTAGGTTTGGTACGTGAGCACGCAGATCGTTATCCTCACGAATTTTCGGGTGGTCAACGTCAGCGTATCGGTATTGCACGTGCCATTATCATGCAGCCTGAAATGATCATTGCCGACGAGCCTATTTCTGCGCTCGACGTATCTATTCAAGCACAGGTTATCAACCTTTTGAATGATTTGAGAGAGCGTTTGGGCTTGACGATTTTGTTTATCGCACACGACTTGTCCGTCGTAAAATATTTCTCCGATCGTATCGGCGTTATGTATTTTGGTAAAATGGTGGAATTGGCAACTTCGGAAGAATTGTTTAAGCACCCTCTTCATCCGTATACCCGTTCGTTGCTGTCGGCAATTCCTTTGCCCGATCCTCATTATGAGAAGCAGCGTGTAAGAATGACGTACAATCCGATTGCGGAACACGATTATTCGGTGAATTTGCCGTCTATGCGTGAAATTTGTCCCGGGCATTTTGTCTATTGTAACGACGAAGAAGAACAAAAATATAAAGAACTTGTAAAATAAAGAAGGAAGGAGCAAAAGATATGGAAAAGGAAAACAAAGACGCGTGGAAAAAATATCTTGCGTGCTTTGGCGTGGCGATCGTCATCGCATTTCTCGTCATATGGATACGAGGATTTTTTACGGACGATGCGAAGTCGAATATGACCACTTTATGTGATGCCTTTTCCGTATCGGGGATCCTCTTGCTTTTGTTTAGCGGATTGATGTTCGTAAGCAGCGAAGGTGCGTTTCTTGGAATCGGGTATGCGTTAAAACGTGCAGTGCGTGTTTTTATCCCCGTCATTAACCGCAAAGAAGAAACGTATGCGGAATATCGTGAGAGAAAAACAGGCAAAGAAAAGAAAAAAGGAGATAGTTGCATTTTCTTTACGGGACTCTTCTTCCTTTTGGTAGGCTTGGTTTTCATGCTCGTTTGGTATCTGTTATAAACAACAATCTTTTTATGGGTAAGTGAAGTATATTTACGTTTGAGAAAACTGAATCGGTTTATGGATGAGTTCTGCATCATGCGGAGCTCATCTTTTTTTCATTTCAAAATTAACGTTGGCGCAGGGACGGTTTATGTTTTTGTTGCATATAATAGCGTATGTTTACTTTTTGCCGATTGTTTGATTTATCACACACGCAAGCAAAGGAGTATCTTTCTATGTACGAGTATCCTTGGGCGGCGCTGGAATTGCTTGAACATTTTATAGAAGAGTTTGGCGTCGGCTTAGATTTGCAGGAATACAAGGAGTTGGAACTCGGCGTTTGGGTACACCGAACGGCACGAATTGCGCCGACAGCTTGTCTGGCTGCGCCGTGTGTGATTGGCGCAAACACTGAAATTCGACACAGCGCCTACGTGCGTGGCAGCGTGCTGATTGGAGAAAATTGTGTCGTTGGAAATTCTACCGAAATCAAGAATTCCATTCTTTTCGATGGTGTAAAAGCGCCTCATTTCAACTATATAGGGGATAGCATTTTAGGTTTCAACGCACACCTGGGTGCGGGTGTTGTCCTTTCTAACGTGAAATCGGATAAAAGTTTTATTACGGTGCAAGCGAAAAATGAAAGGTGGGAAACAGGGCTTAAGAAATTCGGTTCTCTCATTGGGGATTATGCAGAAATTGGGTGTAATTGCGTGCTCAATCCCGGCGTAGTCGTGGGAAAAAATGCCACGGTTTACCCTTTATCTATGCTGCGTGGCGTTGTGTCGGAAAACTGTATTTGGAAGAATGGACGTATGGAAATAAAACGGAGGGGGTAGGTATGCGTTCACGTTATTTTGGAACAGATGGATTTCGTGGGGAGGCGAACGAGCGGCTTACAGTGGAGCAGGCTTTTCGTGTAGGACGGTATTTAGGGTGGTATTATTCGGAAGGTGGAACAAGGGAGGCACGTATCGTTATCGGGAAGGATACGAGGCGTTCGAGTTATATGTTCGAGGCGGCGCTTGTTGCGGGAATTGTTTCGTCGGGCGCCGATGCGTATCTTTTACACGTGACAACGACGCCTTCCGTTGCGTACGTTGTGCGTTCGGAAAATTTTGATTGTGGCATTATGATCTCCGCCAGCCACAATCCCTATTACGACAACGGAATCAAGCTCTTCAACCAAAGCGGCGAGAAGATGGAAGAGGGGGTGATTGCGAAAATCGAGGGGTATTTGGACGGGGGAACGGAGCTTGTCTATGCCAAGCGTGAAGCAATCGGGAGGAGTGTGGATTTTGTTTCCGGAAGGAATCGCTATATCGGCTATCTCATTTCACTCGGTATCTATTCCTTTAAGGGGTGGAGGATCGGGCTTGATTGCGCCAACGGAAGCGGCTGGCATATTGCGCCTTCGGTATTTCATGCGCTTGGCGCTACGACGTTTTCGATAGGGACAGAGCCGAATGGTATAAACGTGAATAAGGATTGCGGTTCGACTCATATCGAAAGTTTGCAGCGGCTTGTGCGAGAAAAGAAGTTGGACGTAGGCTTTGCCTTTGACGGAGACGGGGATCGTTGTTTGTGTGTGGACGAGAATGGGAACGTGGTAGACGGTGACAAAATTTTGTACGTTTGCGCACGGTATATGCAGGAACGGGGCGAGCTGTTCGGGAATCGAATCGTCACGAGCGCGATGTCTAATTCGGGACTTTATCGGGCGCTTGATAGGCTGGACATAACTTGTGAAAGGACGGCGGTGGGAGATCGTTTCGTCTATGAAAAGATGCAAGAACAGTCCTGTCCGCTCGGCGGCGAACAGTCCGGACATATCATTTTTTCTAAGTATGCCTGCACGGGGGACGGCGTGCTTACGGCACTGAAAATAATGGAAGCAATGATTGAAAAAAAGAGCAAACTTTCGGTACTCACCGCAGACATGGTACCCTTCCCGCAAGTTTTGGTGAACGTAAAAACGGCGGATAAGGAAGGGGTGATAAAAAAAGAAAGTGTGCTTTCTGCTATTCGGGAGGCGGAGTCTTTTTTGAATCAAAGGGGGCGAATTTTAGTGCGTGCATCGGGAACGGAACCTGTCGTTCGCATAATGGTAGAGGGGGAGACGGAAGCTGTTTGTCAGACTTGTGTGGATAAGATCGTGGCAGCGATCGAAGAATCGAAAAAGGAGAGTTGAGTGTAGGAAAAGCGTTGTCACATGGTGGCAGGTATGCGTTGAGTTAAAAAATACCCCGACGGGGATACCGTCGAGGTGTGTGGATTATTGAATTTATTCCTGTTCGTTGGTGGAGACGTGTCGATGAGGATCGCAGGTTACGTGCACGCCCAAGGATTTAAAAGTCTTTACATCTGCTTCTCCCAACATGACGGTGGAATGTGCTTCGCAATTCTTCAATTTGTCCAGTTGTGCCATTGCCTTTTTGGCTTTCGGATCGTTTACTGCGCAAATGGCGAGCGCCATCAACACTTCGTCCGTATGCAAGCGGGGGTTTGCCGAACCCATGTGCTTGACTTTCAAACGCTGCAAAGGCTCGATGATGGTGGGTGAAAGAAGCTCGATGGTATCGTCGATGCCGCCGAGGATTTTCAAGGCGTTGATTAGGCAGGCAGCGCTTGCGCCAAGGAGTTCTCCCGTCTTACCCGTGACGATGCGGCCGTCGTTGAGCTCGATAGCGACGGCAGGTTTTCCGTCGGTGGCTGCCGATTTCTCCATGGCGGGAGCAACCGCTTTTCGATCGGCAACGGAAATGCCCGATTTGCGCATAAGGAGTTCTAATTTTCCCAAAACGTCTTTGGAAATTCTACCTTTCTTCGCATCGCAAAGTCCTGCGTAGTAGCGGCGGATAATTTCGTTGTTGGAAGCGTTTCTGCAC
>CAZBQP010000109.1:0-4704 GCA_964494075.1 uncultured Clostridia bacterium | reverse complement strand
GAAACATAGGACTGAAGATATCTGGCTGCTCTTTCGTATTCGTTTTCAGCCGCATTTTCCGCTTCGGCTTCATCCGTGCTTGTCTTCAGATACGGTCTATTGTCATACATGGAAATGTAATCATAAATCTTGTCTTTGTGTACTACCGCAATGTATATTCCTAACTTGTTGACAATTCTGTCAAACAGAAGCGTTGGAACATAATTATTAGGAATGATGATTTGATTGCCTGGACCACTTCTTTGACCGTTTTTTGTACCAGAAATTTTCTCAATTGTTTCCTCTCCACATTCAAGACTGAAGATATAATTCTGATACTTATCAACGGAACTGTTAATTCCAAAACAGTAATACTTTAACCCATGCTCTAATGCGTATCTCCAAGCAACTCCGCGTTCATAAGCCCCGCTATCTCTTGTATCAAAGTAATTTTTCGTATTATCTTGTTTATGTACCAAAGGATAAACAAAAATAACAATTTTCTCACCAGAGTTCAAGGACAGAACAAAGCCTCTCTCTTTTGTACCATCAATGTACTGTTTCAAGGCTTCATCACAGCCCATATATTCATTTAAAGCTTCTACTGCTTGCGATGTTGTATATGCCATGATGCATTCCTCCTTTCATTACTCAACGACACCGAATGTTGATAGTGTATCAACAACCGCTTCAGCACAGCACTTCGCAAATAATGGAGGTACTGCATTACCTATCATTTTATACAATTCCATATTACTGCCTTCAAACACATAATCGTCAGAAAAAGTCTGCAATCTTGCGGCCTCTCTAACTGTTATTGTTCTCTGTTGTGCAGAGTCCGGATGTATATGACGCAAACCATCTTTGTAAAGATGTGCAGGAATAAGATTGCTCGGTTCGTCCCATCGAATAACATGGTATTTATGAACATTCGAGTTCTTTCCCGTCATTTCGGTATACAACTGCTTCAGCGCATCAATTGATGTATATTGATTTCTTCCAGATTCAATATCCTCCGTAAGCAGTTTGAAAATACCGACATCTCTATCACTCTGCCATCTTGCTACATGATTCGGGATATCCCGTTCCGGAAGTGAATGTCTCGTTCTTGCTCCATTCACTTTCATATCTTCGCTCATTGGATACAGTTTAGGAAGGTCACCAATCGCCTCGAAAACCGTCTTTTTCTTTTCAGTTTTGTATTTAGGCAAAGCCTCTGTGTAAAAATAACGAATCACTTCGTCACTCTTATCTCTAAAAACATCCTTTCGAACACCGAAAATAATAATTCTTTTGCGATTTTGTGGAACACCATAATCAGTAAAATCAATTATTGCATCGCTCAGATTTGGCAGGAGCAAATAACCAACCTCGTCAAAACTTTCTTGAATAATATCAATTATAGGTCTGTCCCCAGGCTTTGCGCTCAAGATACCCGGCACATTTTCAAAGATAAATGCTTTAGGTTTGTATCGTTCCAAAACCTTGATATAACTTTCGAACAGATAATTTCTATAGTCATTTTTCATTCCGAACTCATCGCGTACTCGACCCGCAATCGAATATGCCTGGCAGGGAGGACCACCAATTACAACGTCAATACCTCCAGCATTTTCAATGAGTCGGTCTAAACCGACCGAACTACCATATTCCTGATCGTTTTCCCAACCTTCAAATAATTCTTCTGTTCTCTGAATATCAAAACGGAGAACTCGTTCTTCTGCATCTTGGTACTGCCATTTCTCACGTAATCTGTTTTCGAGATTTTTGCAAGGAACCTTCTCCCACTCGACAGCTGCAACTGTATCAAACACAACGGATTGTTCAAAACCATCCATCAATCCGCCACATCCGGCAAACAAATCAATGGAACGAATTTTAGTTTTGTCCATTTTCTTTCTCCTGAATAATGTTCATTATCGTTTCACCAAGCGCCTGTCCCAACAGCGGCGGCACTGCATTTCCAACCTGTCTGCTTTGTTGCGTCTTTGTTCCAGTAAAAACAAAGTCGTCTGGGAATGACTGCATTCTCGCACTTTCGCGGACAGTAGGAATTCGATTATACTGATAATGAAACAGATTTCTGTGCCCTGTATCGACAGTTCTTGCCGGAGCATTCCCGTTCAATCGTGTCCAAGCCATATGGAACTTTCTACTTTCACCCCATCCTGGAGGAAGGTCTTTATAGTTGCCACCTTCTGGAACAAGAGCAATCGTATCCTTGACCATTTGTGTGTGATTGGTTCCCAAATGGTTATACAACACCGTGCAATCGCCACGCATCAATTTCTGGTAATCAGTTAACGGATTCTGCTCATACTCCGATACGTCATCACCAATGCCGTTTTCCAATGCAGGCAAGTCACTAATAGCATCTCGGCAGGTGCGATAAGTTTCCGGAGTGAACATCGGTTTCGGGAATTCAGGAGTTCCTATATCTTCTCTAATTCCCATAAAAATCAATCGTTTTCTATTCTGGGGAACACCATAATCAGCTGCACAAAGAATTTTACAATCAATATTGTAACCCATCGCTCTGAAACGTCGCAGAATCTCTTCTTTGATTTGCCCCTCATACAGTGTTGCCATACCAGGGACATTCTCAATAATAAAAGCTTTGGGTTTGTACTGTTTAACGATTTCGATAACCGCCAAATAAAGTTTATTTCTTTCGTCATCGAAATTTCTGGGGCCGGTCAAAGAGAACCCCTGACAAGGTGGTCCTGCAATTACCACATCAATTTCTCGTTCTCCCGCAATACGCTTAATCTCATCAAAAGTCTCTTGTTTTGAAAGGTCGGCGTTCATCGCAATGGCGCCGTTATGGTTCTTGGCAAATGTATTTAATGCGGCCTGGTCGTTGTCAACTCCAACGATAATATCAAATCCCGCGTCCATGAAGCCTTTCGACAGACCGCCGCACCCGGCAAACAAATCAATAGCATTCATACTGTTTTCCTCCAAACTTAGTCTTTAATAAATTCACAAATATCAGAAATATCACAGTCAAGTCTTGAACAAATCTTAAGTAATACTTCCATGCTCACAGGCTGATTTTTACTGAGTTTAGCAAGCGTATTAGTTCCAATTCCGGTTAACGCTCTTAATTCACTTTTATTGATTCCTCTATCTATTATCAGCTTCCATAATTTGTTATAACTTACATCCATTTTACTCGCTCCTCTATTTTTCAAGCAAAATCATTATCGGTTACGGGTATAACACACCCAAGTTTATATTATTATACCATCATTTACGCATTTTTTCAAGGGAGCAACAAAATATTTCACCCTCTATATATTTTCGTGGGGAATTAAAGGGAGAAACGATATCAAGTTCCTCCCTTTAATTCACATTATGGTCTTGTGACCGAAAATCTTTTTCCCGAAAAATCCGCTTGATATAATCCAGGACTCACATATCGCAGAAGTATATGGTCGCGCCCATAGTCATCCAAGTCTTTTACAGTAATTACATGAAATGGTCCAACATTCATTCTGTCCCTTAGATATTTACCTAAAACAGCACCGCCTTTTCTCGTAGAAGCATCTCCATATGAAAGTTGCTTTGGATATACCATTAATGGTGTGCTTTTTGACGGATAATATCGTTGTCCTCCTTGGAATGTCATCGTCATTACTGTACCGTCATCCCAAATTACTGTAACTGGGTCAGATTTGCGTGTGGATTTTCCGCCTGTTGTAGTCCTTTTATTCGGAAATGGTTGAAATAGTAACGGATAATTATCTATGTGGTCTGCCAAAATTGGAATATACGCCTCAAGAGCAGTCCTCTTCTTTGCCGTATGCCCTGATTGACTACCCCAGTTCGGGCCACCTCCCGAATAGGTTTTACGGTTTCCGGTCTTTTTATCAAAGCAGTACAAGGGCATAATAGCAGTAAGCGGGTCTGATGTAATCGGAATATGCCCTTTCTTGCCCTTTGTAACCTTCAACCGTTTGCTCTTAGCAGCTTTCACCAAAGGGTCGTTAATATCAATTGAATTGGCTTTGATATCATTATAGTAATCGATAAAACTTGCAATGTAGCCCGAATCTGTCACTGCTGCAGAGTTTACTTCAGCCAACATTTCGGCGTTTTTAGCACTACATAAGCCTTGAATTGAACAATTCGCCGAACCTACCAATGCATTAAAAACCACGCCTGAACTATAAAACAAATAGAGTTTTGTATGAACTCGTTGCGTATGAACAAAATTCATTTTCATGTTGGGATGTTTTGTCACAAGCGTACGCAAGGCATCAAGAACTGTAGAACGAATTCTCTCCACACCATACATACCATAATAAAATTCAAACGGAATCCCTAATGTCGCAACCTCATCCACCATATCCGGCGACAGATACCCGCTAATAATTACTATCTTGTCACTTGCTTTTGCATTATCAATAACAGCCTTTTTTAAATCATCGACAAATACCGCCATCGACTACACCTCCAAACTTAGTCTTTATACTCCATTTTATCACAAACAATCTGCTCGATTATTATTCACGCTATCAACTCTATCCATCACAAAATCATCTTGTCAACTCAACCTTGCTCATTTTCAACCTGTCAACTCAACCCTCGTTTTTGCTGGGTCACCACATCCATAAAACGAAAAAATCCGAGAGTTGGAAGAATACCTCCAACTCTCGGAAATGCCTTATTTTCAAGCCTTTTTCGGTATTCAGTTCTGTACTTTTGACAACAATACTACGC
>CAZBQP010000108.1:0-4770 GCA_964494075.1 uncultured Clostridia bacterium | reverse complement strand
CACCACCATTGCAGGAACGTTGGTCTTTTTTCTGATTATGTCCATCATTCCGCTCTCTTTTTGGATTTCTCTCGTAATCGGAAAGCTATCCATCACCGCAGACGAAATCTTGGCGTTGCCCATTTTCGATTCGGTAAAGGATATGTTTTTCTTCGTACAGCGAGAGGCAAGAAGCGCCACGGCAGGGGCGTCCCTTCTATTGATTTGCACCACGCTCTATTCTTCGACGACTTTATTTTACCAAATGAGGAGAAGTGGAGAGCTTATCTACGACGAGCATCCAAAAAGACAGGGCCTTCGAGTTCGGTTGAGTGCGCTTGCTCTTCTCTTTATCGTGATGGCGGCGGTTATGGTCTTTTTGAGTGTGTTTGCTATGGGAAGTTATCTGTTTTCACGCATACTCTCCAAAAGCTGGGAAATTTCGGCGGATTATATTTTGCTTATCATCGTCTCCTTCTTTTTGGTGTTGTTGCTCAACGCATACGTTTGTCCGCATCGGGAAAATATCAAGCTGTTTGTGCCGGGCACGGCTTTGACGGTGGGACTATGGGTGGTTGCGGTACTTGGTTTTTCCGTATATTTGAAGCTCGTCAATATGTCTAAGCTGTACGGAGCGTTGTCAACCCTGATTGTATTCTTGCTTTGGTTATATATTTTGATGGTATGTTTTGTCGTCGGGGTGATTATCAACAGCGACGGCGTGCACTCGGCGCATAAAAGGAAGTGAAGGGGACATACTGTTTTCATGAAGAAAGGAAAAATCGGATTGCTGTGTGCGCTTATGGCGTTGGCGATGATGTTTTGCGGTTGCGGAAGTTCGTCCTTGAAAGAGATTACCAACCCTCATTTGGGAATGTACGAATGTACGCAAGCAAAATTGAACGAGAAGGATTATTTGACATTGTTTTCCTATATCCATTTGGAATTGAAGGAGGACGGGGTGTTTATTTTGCATTATCGAATGAGAGACGGAATGCCGCAGGAGGAAAGTGGAAATTATGTATATAATCGGGAAAAGGGCAGCTTTTCCATCGTCGGGAAGGAGAGTTTTCAACGGGAATTTTTTCTTGAAGAGGGGAGATTGACGATTTTAGTGCCGCTCGGAACGCAAACCCTCACGCTCACCTTTGAGCAAAAATAAGAGGGCGGCGGCAAATTGTAATTGTTACCGACGTGGGGAGCGGCGGGAAAGGAATGGGACGGGAATATACCCGTCCTTTGTCGTGAAAAGGGGACGAAATAGGAAAAATGTCGGAAAATGAAAAATTGGTAAAATTTATTTGACTTTTGAGTAAAAATTCGTGTATACTATGAATATATAAAAATTCATACGTTTTTTGCGAGTAACCGATATAATATGAAAAGGTGGTTTCATAGTTTCTACCGAAGCGCCACATCGCTTCGACTATCGGCGTTTTTTCCTCGAACGGATTGTTTTGAGGGCGTTTTTCTTGTTGTGTTTAAGGAAATGGGACGTCGCCACGTTTGCAATCGATTGCTGCAGCGTGGCTTTTTTATTGTGTTTTGGCAGTAAAAGGGAGTTCCCTTTGCAAAAAAATATTATTTAGGAGTACATTATGAGCGAACAGAACCATACGCAAGAGCGTAGCACAAAGACGTTGAGCGGCTTTGGAAAGAAAATTGACAGCTTTTTCGAAGTTTCAAAACGCGGCAGTACGGTAAAAACGGAAATTATGGCAGGTGTCGTCACTTTCTTGGCGATGTGCTATATTTTAACCGTCAATCCAAATCAATTTTTCTATAATCAGACGGCAAATCCTATGTGGTCGTCCGTGTTTATCTCGACGGCATTCGGGGCGGTTATCGGTACTCTTTTGATGGCGTTTTTGGCAAAATTGCCCTTGGCGCAGGCTTCGGGCATGGGCTTGAATTCCTTGGTCGGTTCGATTATCGGCGGCGGTGTAGGCGCTTTTTCGACGTACGGCTTCCAGTTCAGTCTTGGTAACGCCATGTTGATGGTGCTCATTTCCGGGCTTGCATTCTTCTTGCTTTCGGTTGTTTCCATCAACGGTAAATCCCTTCGTCAGTTGATTTTTGATGGAATTCCTGCCGGCATTCGTAAGGCAATTCCCGTAGGGATCGGGTTGTTTATTGCGTTTATCGGTTTCCAGAATGCGAAAGTCATCGTGGGTAACCCGTATACGTTGGTGGATTTGAGTGCATTCAGCGCAATCTTCTCCTCTTCGGCAACGGCAGCGGATAAGTTGAACGTATACAGTGCGCTTGTATGCTTGTTTGGTTTGATTGTCATTGCTGTGCTTTCGCACTTGAACGTGAAAGGTTCGGTGATTTTGGGTATCTTGGCGGCAACCCTTTTGGGGATTCCTTTGGGTGTCACCAACGTGCAGTACATTACGGGTTCGCAGCCGGGGGTAACTTGGAAATTCTGGGAAAACTTCGCAGACTATTTCTCCGGTGAGAACGGCGTATTCGCCATTTGCTTTAAGGAAGGGTTCAATTTCCCCGAAGGCTCCTTCTTCACTGTGGTCATGTTGATTATCACGATGAGCATGATCGATATGTTTGACACGATGGGGACTTGTGTAGGCTGCTGCTCGGCAGCAGGTTTGCTTGACGAAAACGGCACCCCCCTCAACTATAATAAGATTATGTATGCCGATTCGATTGCTACTTGTGCAGGTGCATTGCTCGGTACTTCGACGGTAACGACTTTCGTGGAATCCGGCTCTGGGATTGCGGCAGGCGGTAAAACGGGCTTGACTGCGCTCGTGACGGCAATTATGTTCGCATTGTCCATCTTCCTTCTTCCCGTCTTTGCAATGATTCCCAGCGCAGCGTCGGCTTCGGCGTTGGTGTACGTGGGCGTATTGATGCTCAAGGGCGTGAAAGACATTGATTTCAGCGACATTCGTACGGCAGTGCCTGCATTCTTGGCAATCGCAGTGATGCCTTTGGGATATTCGATCACGAAGGGGATCGGTATGGCGATTTTGTCCTACGTGCTCATCGGGGTTATTGGATATTTGTGCGAACTCGTGAAATGGGCGATCAATAAGGAAAAGAATGAAAAACCTGTTTGGTCTGTTTCGATTGTAACGATCATAATTGCAGCGTTGTTCGTGGTATACTTCTTCGTTCCGACGGTATTGTAAGATAAATAGAAAAGTGTAAAGAAAAACCACCAGTTCAACTGGTGGTTTTGTTTTAGCGTATCCTTTTCATTAATACCTTTTGTCGCTTCTGTGGCTTTAATATTTGCACTTTCCATGCCTTTTGATGGGGCTTCGATTAGCTTTCAATTAAATTTAATAATGCTTTTTGTTTGTTATAAGGGAGTTTGCGATATGCCGTCAAAAGCTCCTTTTCTTTTGTGCTTAAAACTTCCACTTTTTCATCTTCAAGAAAAAACTGTGCCAGCGTAATGCCAAATGCTTCGCAAATGAGTTGCAATGTTTCAATTTTTGGCGGTGTGTTTCTTTGATACATTGTTGCAAGTGTAGATTGCGTTACGCCTGCCTCTAATGCCAACGTATAAACCGTCCAACCGCGTTCTTTTCTTAAATTTTCAATTCTTTCAATAACATCCATAGAAAAATCACCTTTTAACTATTATACTACTTATTTGCGTTAATTATAGTTCGTAAATAAGTTGACTTATTATCGTAAATACGATATAATATAAAACGCAAATACAATAATGAGTGGGTAAAACAATGATAAAAAAATACGGACAAGAAGATTTTGGGCAATATGATTTTTATGAAAATTATTTAAAGCTTGTAGATAATGACTTGTCAATCGAAGATGTCCTTGAAGATAATAGCGACGGGATTTTAAGAGGAAACATTTTAGAGTTCAAAAAAATAATCAATGACTTAAACGCCGTTTTGTTCCAAACTATAAAATATCTTTCGGCTCGAAGAATTAAAGGAAAACCTATTCCTGCTAATATACTACTTATATCTTTAAATGACGGAAAGGCGTATCACTATCATTCGGCAGATTATCTTCCGTTTATTGAAAAAGTTTATGTAGGCGGAGCTTCAAAAGACAACACGGGTTTTATAGGACAGCACCCTCTTAACGTGCTTGCATATGAGGAAAACACAAAAGATGAGGCAAAACTTATCTCTCTTTTGCGTGAAAATCATTTTACGAAAATTCATATTGATGAAAATTGTGTCGTTGGTTGGGCAACAACTTATTATAAACAAAATCCAAGTGCGAGAAAATCGGATTTTATCGGTGACTTAACAGGAAAAGTAAAAATTGTAGGCGAAATTAGAATGCCCGATAAATTCAAAAATTATATTTATCCTTACGAGGGTGCGTCTAACACAAAATTTCAATATTTGATGGACAAACTCAACGACGATATGCAAAAGAAAAACTTGGGGGCATTTTATACACCGACACTTTATGCGGAAAAATCGCTTGAGTTGGTGCGGCAAGCCATTCAACGTGTACCTGTCGGTAATGATTATATTATTTTGGATCGTTGCGCAGGAACAGGCAATCTTGAATTGGGTTTGACTGATGAAGAAAAGTCGCATACGATTTTGTCAACAGTTGAATATTATGAATATAAAGTTTTGCTTGAAATTCTTGGGGATAAAGTCCGCTATATTATTCCACCCACGGAAAAGGAAGATACCTTTAACATGGGGCTTGTGCGTGGGGCAGACGCATTAAGTGAAGAGTATATTAACAATCCCGTAATCAAACAATATATTGACGATCCAAAATGTACGGTTATACTTTTTGAAAATCCGCCTTATGCGGAAACGA
>CAZBQP010000107.1:0-4784 GCA_964494075.1 uncultured Clostridia bacterium | reverse complement strand
AAAACATACTTGACGGGTAACAGCGAGCGTTTCTACAAGTATGACAAACTTAATGTAAGCCGCCGCGTCCATTCGACGCGGCGGCTTACAATTATACCGTTATATAAGCGTTTTTAATAGTCCTTCGATTCCCTTGACGAGATCTTGATAAGTCGCCGTAAAATTCCCCGTATACCAAGGATCGGCAACCTCTCCGCCGTCCGCAAACTCCAACAATTTTTTACATTTATCCGCATTTTTTACCCCGATAATTTTCTTTGCTCGACGCACGTTGCTTTCGTCCATACAAAGAAGAAAATCGTAATATTCGCCGTCACGCTCGTGCAACAATTGCGCCCGTTTTCCCTCGCAAGAAATGCCGTGTTTTGCAAGTTCGGCTTTCGCAGGAGGATAGACGGGGTTGCCCACGCCTTTCCAAATTTCTTCGGTGGTTACGGCAGCGGAAGCCACTTCGAATTCCGCCTCATGCCCAAGCTTTTTTGCTCTGTCTTTGAAGATAAATTCTGCCATCGGGGAACGGCATATATTTCCATGGCACACGAACATAATCTTATACATGGTCCCGTCCTTCGGGATTTTTATCTGTCTTAGCCCCGACGCAAGCATTCGCATGCGGGCATCCTTGACAGCCGCAACCGCAGCCCGTTTCACCCCGTTTTTTTTGTACAAACAAAAAGATGACAATTCCTGCGATAATCACTCCGATCACCGTAAGCAATACAATATCAATTGGTTGCAACACTTTTACACCTCATGATGGGAGTTAAGCTTCTTCTCCGCATCCTTTTTATCCATATACCGATTATAGAGCACGATTCCAACCACAACGAGTGCCGCCACGACGCCCCAAATGACTACGGGCCAGACAAATTCCCCCACCGTGTATATAATCGTTGACACGAGATAGGAGGTGAATACCCAGAAGAGCAACGTCCACTTGAATTTCGCTTTGCCGATTTCCCCTCTTGCCGCCGCCACCGCAGCAAAACAAGGAATGGTCAACATATTGAAAGCAATGAAAGAAATCAGCGCAGGAATACCGATGCCCGTTTCTTGAATCATAATCATTACTTCCGAAATACCGTCTTCGCTTACGCCAGCAAAAGAAGTTGCCAAACACGCCGCAAACGTACCGAACGCCGCAATGACGTCCTCTTTGGCAATCAAGCCGAGCAGCGCCGCCACCGCAAACACCCAGCCGTTGCTGTTGAGCTGGCTACCAAAACCAAGCGGCGTAAACAGAGGCTGAATAAACTGTCCGAGAGACGCCAAAATGGAAAGATCGGTGTGCGCAAATTCCTCCTCACCAATGGTGATATAGCCCACGTGTTCCCAGTTCCACTTGAAGTTAGACAAAAACCAAATGACAACGCAAGAAATAAGAATAATCGTAAACGCTTTCTGCAAGAAATGTTTCGCCTTATCCCACAAATGGAGCATTAAATTTTTGAATCCGGGCAGGTGATAGGTAGGCAACTCCATAATAAAGGGAGAAGCTTCGCCCCGCTGTGTGGTATTTCTCATCACGAGCAAGGACACGAGCGCCGTCACAATCCCAAGCAAATACATCGAATACGTAATAACGTCTGCATTTCCTACGCCGAACGCCTGTACGATTGCACCCGACACCGCCAACAAAATGGGCATCTTCGCACCGCAGGAGAAGAAGGGAATAACTCGAATGGTAGCTTCCCGTTCCCGCTCGTCCGCCATGGTACGGGTATTGATCATAGCCGGCACCGAACAGCCAAAACCCATAATCATGGGCATAAACGCTCTGCCCGATACCCCGAAACGACGGAAAATTCGATCGAGCATAAACGCCACGCGCGCCATATACCCCGAATCTTCCAAAATGGAAAAGAATAAAAACAACACGAGGATTTGCGGCAGGAAGGAGAGCACAGCAGCCACTCCACCCCAAATGCCATCACAAATAAATCCGACGACAATCTTGTTCGCTTGCAATCCTTCCAGCCCGATGGCGAGCCACTCGCCGATTTGACTTGTGAACAAATCGAGTGCATTGAACAGTATAATTCCGGGGGAGTTAATCCCTTCGCTAAAGAAAATTCCGCCAACAAGCGATTCGCTCATCTCACCGCACCACTCGCCAAACGCAGGAATCAATCCAAGGTAGAGGAAATTCTCCGAGAATGTCAGATGGAAAATCGCAAACATAATCACGAGGAAAATCGGAATACCAAACCATTTATGAGTGAGAATTTTATCCGCCTTTTCCGATTTGGAAAGCTCTTCGTAATCGAGTTTTCTCGCTCTCGTCAGCGTGGACGAGAAATGTTGGGTTATGTATTTATAACGAGCGTCGGCAATCGCCGCCTCCGTATCCCCGTTAAAGGTATCATTGACAAGATTTTCACGAATAAAAGCTTGCACAGCACGCGCCTCCGCAGGATGTGCTTCCACCTCGATTGTATCTTTTTCCACCAGCTTAATTGCGTGGAACAAGGGCGCCTCTACTTCCTTGAGTCGCAAAGCGATTTCTGCGTTGGAAATTGCCGATCCGAGTGCCGACTCTTTCAACACGCTCGCCCCTCTTCGAGGCGTCTTCACCGCTTCGATGGCACGCTCCATCAATCCGTCCACGTTGTCGCCCCGTAAAGCCGACACTTCCACCACCGCAAAGCCGATGCGTTTTTCCAACGTTCTCACGTCGATGCGATCTCCTCGCTTATCGAGTACGTCCGTCATATTGAGCGCCACCACCATGGGCACGTCAAGCTCCATGAGTTGCGTCGTCAAATACAAGTTACGCTCCAAGTTGGTCGCATCTACGATATTGATTACACAATCGGGGTGTTCATCGAGAATGAAATTTCTCGCAACCACCTCTTCGGGGGTATAGGGGGAAAGGGAATAAATACCGGGTAAATCGACGATATCGACGGGGGTATCCCCCTTTTTGTAAGTACCCTCACGCTTATCTACCGTAACTCCGGGCCAGTTTCCCACGTGAGCGGTGCTACCTGTCAACGCATTAAACAGCGTCGTTTTCCCTGAGTTGGGATTCCCAACCAATGCAAATTTTAACATATTTTCTCCTTACTTCTCTTATTATCCAATGCCTATAACCAAGCTCAACGCAGACATGGGTATCCCTTATTCCATTTCTACGTGTGCCGCTTCCGCCTTTCTGAGCGTCAATTCATACCCACGCAAAGCAATTTCAATGGGATCTCCCAAAGGCGCTTTCTTACGCAGATACACTTCCGCACCGGGTGTAATACCCATATCGAAAAGTCTTCGACGAATCGCACCCTCGCCGTTGACCGATTTCACCTTTCCTCTCTCCCCGATTGACAATTCCGATAAAAGTTTCATATTCAATCTCCTATTTATATTTCTTAACCATGGTTAATTTTTTATGTAAATAAAAAGCGGAATTCAATTTCCGTATAACAATATATCATATTTATATGCATTTGTCAACTAAAAATTAACCGAAGTTAAATTCTTTTAGAATTTTCCAATTTTCTTCCCTCATCATAATATAAAACGTCCCTTTTACGCCGCATCTAAACGCAAGAAACGTAATACGTGCATCCACTACTCTATTTCTCGTCGTCCACAATGGCATAAACGGAACGTATTTTACTCAATTGATTGTCTTCACAGAACTTGCATTGCCGTTACACGCTCTTTCCCATCTCGTACGCCTGACGGAATGCAGGGGTATCGCAAATCTCACCCTTTTCATACGCACCCGTGCCGTAAATCACGCCCATTTCCTTTGCGCCTTCTACGCAGTCTGCATAGCCACGGAAACAAGCAAGCGTACTTTCACAAGATTGTTTTTCCGTATCCGCACAAGTGATGATATAGTAAAATTCCTTATCCTTCACTTCCAACCAACGAGCCACCGTTCTGTCAATAACCGCCTTCAACTGCGCATCAATGGAATAGAAATATACGGGGCTTGCCAACACAAGCACGTCGGCATCGATCATCTTTTGCAAAATTTCCCCCATATCGTCCTTCATCACGCATTGACCGCCACTCTTTTTACAATAATAACAAGCTTTACAAGGCGAGACACTCTTTTCCGTCACACGAATTTTTTCCACCACGTTTCCGCTTTCCTGAGCTCCGTGCATAAACTCGTCGCAAAGCAAATCCGAATTGCCGCCCTTACGAGGACTTCCCGACAAAATCAATACTTTTTTGCTCATGCTATCCACTTCCTTATTTTTATTTCTCCTTAACTATTTCAAAGGATTATTTTCCCTTTCTTTCTCCCACCATCTTCACAAACCATTCCACCATATTCGGATCGGCGTGTGAGAAGAATGAGCTTTGCTTTCGATCAAGGCTTGCCATCACGGCCATATCTTCCGTAGACAGCTCAAAATCAAACACTTGGAAATTTTCCACCATTCTCTCTTTATGCGTAGACTTGGGAATAACGACGATTCCTCGCTGCAACTCCCAACGCAAAATAACCTGTGCCACCGTTTTGCCATATTTCTTAGCAATCTTCGCAATCGTCTCGTTGGTAAACAATCCGCCTCTACCTTCGCCAAAGGGCGCCCACGCCTCGATCTGCACGCCGTATTTTTCCATCCACTGCTGCGCCTCCGTCTGTTGATGGAAAGGATGAAGTTCCACTTGGTTGACCATGGGTTTTATCTTTGAAAACGCACAAATATCCACCATTCTGTCAGGATAGAAGTTTGAAATGCCAATGGCGCGAATCTTTCCTTCTGTATACAGCTCTTCCAAAGCACGCCATGCCCCGTAATAATCAGCAAACGGCTGATGTAACA
>CAZBQP010000106.1:0-4821 GCA_964494075.1 uncultured Clostridia bacterium | reverse complement strand
AACCCTGCCCCCTGCCTTTGCTGTTTGCGACCTTTCCTATCACAGCGGTTTGTTCTTTATTCAAGCTGAAAAACAACTCGCCATTTACACCCAAAGCGGAAAACGGGTATTTTTGGAAGAATTTATCGATTATCAAATTCAAGAAAATACACTCACCGCAACCCTGCCCCTATCGGACAGTCTTCATCGAGTTGCCGATTGTTGTTGGACACTTAACAAAAACGGGCTTATTCAAACACAGTTTAACTTGCGACAAAATGTAGAGCGTGCGGAGCATGAATTACTCGCCTACGCCTTTTTTGAAAGCATTTTACTCGGCATACCCTATCAAGATTTTCTCGACGATACCCTTCTTCCGCAAGCCGACAAGCTCATTTCCTTTCTCGGAGCATTCGTGGGTGTGACGCTCACCGACGATCCGTATACATGCGGACTGATAAAAACAAAGTCAGAACGGGTGTTTGAAGTGGTAAATTTTACAATTACCATGAAAAATAACAAAATTTTCGATATAAAACAATGAAAATTTAATGAAATCACAAAAATCGACGTGGAACGCTTGACAGAAATGCGTTGTTTTTTTATAATAGAAGTGTTAAAAACCATTTTACAAAAAGGAGAATAGAAAAGATGCAGAAAATCATTTGCAAGAAAGTTTACGACACGGAAACTTCCACCCTCATTAAGAAGGTTACTTGCGGTGAATTCGGTTGTCCTAAGGGATATGAAGAAAGCCTCTACCAGACGGAAAGCGGCAATTTCTTCCTCTACACCAACGGCGGTGCAGAAAGCAAATATCCTCAGGAAAACATCACCAGAATCAGCGCAGCGAAGAAAGATATTTGGCTCAAAGAAAACGCATAAGTTTCACTTTGGCATTTGCGTACTTGCGCAATGGCAGCCTATATCGAGTAAAAGCAAAAAAAATCGTCCAACCTCTTCGGTTGGACGTTTTTTTCTTATTCAATCGATTAATAGTTATTCACAATGATGCTTTCGATAACGATGGGCGCCTTGGGCACTTCGTAGTAAACGGTGGTCTTCTTGTTTTCTACGGGATCGTCTTCGTTCACCGTTTCCGTCTTGGTTTCCGTGAAGGAATCGTCTTCATCGCCGTAGTATTCGTCGATATATTCATCCAAAGCAGCTTCAAGTTCTTCCAAGACTTCTTTATAGGAATCCTGCAAGGTTGCGAAGGTGCAGTATGCGGAGGCTGCGCTGGTGTTCTTCAAAGAAATGTAGAACAAGGAGGTTGCGCTGTTGTACTTATATTCTCTCCATGCACGAGAACCGTCTGCCTTGCCCAAATATTCTACACCAACCTGCGTATCCGTCGTCTTTGCTGTGTAATACATCGTAAGCGAACCGTAGGTCTGACGAGTAAAACCGCTCGACACATTGAAGTTTGCATCCTTGAATTCGCCTGCAAGGGTATAGAGAGCTTCTTCTCCTTCCTTTTCCGCCCATACACTGACGGGGAAGTTTGTCTTTCCTTCTACGAACGCATAATAATCTTTCTTTTCCAAATCACCGGCTTCCGTATAGGTGTAGCCGCCCGTGTACATTTTATCGCCGTCCACGTAATCGTGCACGCAAAGCCCGTTGTAATATTCGTTTTCAACAAGCCAGAGGAAATGCTTCACCGTTCTGGGTGCAACACGTCTATCGAGTTCATAACCCAGCTCATACGTTTCTCCGTTAAAGCTAATGGTCATGGTCACTTCGGGCGTATTCGTTTCGCAAGCAGTTGCCATTGCTACGCAGCCCATCAAACTCGTCGTGGCAAGCACGCCGCAAATCACTTTTTTCATCATATTTTTAGACATATTTTTTCTCCGTTTCTTTGAGTATTTTCTTGGATTGATTGTACATATTATCCGATGCTATATTATTATACCTTTTATTTTGATTTCCGTCAATCGCTTTTAGGGGCGTTTTCGCATTTTTTAACGAATTTACACAATGAAAACCTCTTTTTCTCCTATTTTACAAGTCCCAAAATCTCACGGAGCTGTTCAAGCGCCTGCTCATACGTGTTGAACTGCACCGAATAATCGCAAATTTCCGCATTCTTCTTTTCAAAGTCGATTGCCATAATGCGATTAATCTTATCCTCCATCGTCGATTTCTTTTGCAAAATGGCGTTCAAGATTGCCTTTTTCTGACGGTCAATATAAATGGTCGTCACGTTGGAAAAATGTGTTTTTAAGGACATTGCGCCACAAATATCCATCGTGGTAAGCACGTGTTTACCACGTTTGAGAATATCCTCGATATCCGATTTTTTCGAGCCGTATTCATGCCCTGCGTACATGGTGGACTGGAACACCTCTCCGCTCTCTTTCATCTCTCGGAAATGCTCAACGGACACGTAGTTATACCATGTGTTCTCCTCCACCGCCGTTGGATCTTTCGTCGTATAGCTGACGGGCTTTTCAAAGCCGTCGCACTCCTTCAAAATTTGCGTGGCGAGCTTGGATTTGCCGCAACCCGAAGGTCCTACGAGCACGATAATCTGTGGCTCGCTCATAACGGGCTGTACGTTTCGCTTGGAATAGCTGGCGGCAATGACTTCCACCACCTTCAAAAATTCGTCGTAGGTGTTGACGGCAAGCATACCCGTTCCCTCTTGATTCCAAGGCCGGCGCATCAAAATGGGATATTGTGCGTTGGAATTGAGAATATTATGCAGTCCGTCGTCAAAGAGAATATCCACGTTGATCTTGTCCTTACGAAAGCCCATATAGATATGATCTTTGGGAATTTGAGGGAACTCCCGCATGATCTGCTTGGCTCGAATCCCCATAAATTCAGGGGGAATAGCAGTACAAACGTAAACGTCCGCCATTTCCGAAAGTTTGGACACGAACTCCTTAGCGCCCTCGTAGACGGGCTGATTTTCATAGAAGGAAGGCTCGGCAAAAAACTCGTGCACGACGTCCACTCGTTTGCCGATCTTTCCCCAGCCGCTCGCTTCGTAAATGGTGATGGGCGGATCGTAATGGTATTTCTCATTTGCCAGACGAATGGCATAGTTGGTACATTCAAGCAGAAGGTCGTCCACGTCTAAAGCGACCGATAATCTAAATTTTTTGTTCATATTTTTCCCCTATTCTTGCTATTTTTAAGTATTCGTTCTCTTACGATATAGTTTGTATTTTCGATAGGGTTATTATTATATAGCATTTTTCAAAAAAAATCAATAGCTTTTGAAAAAAATCCTCAATTTCTATTGAATTTTTATGAGTTTTATGGTATAATGACTTGCGAATGCAATCGACAAGAAAAAAAAGATAAGGAACATCGTAAGGAGAACTCATGAATTATAACGTCATCATCATCGGCGCAGGCCCCGGCGGAATCTTTTCCGCTTACGAGCTTACCAAAATTGCGCCCGAACTCAAAATTGCTGTCTTTGAAGGGGGAAACGAATTAAAAAAACGTCGTTGTCCTATCGACGGCGACAAAATTAAAAGCTGTATCAATTGCAAGAGCTGTTCGATTATGAGCGGCTTTGGCGGCGCAGGCGCTTTCTCGGACGGTAAATACAACATTACCAACGACTTCGGCGGCACTCTCTACGAATACATCGGAAAACGCAAAGCGTTGGAATTGATGCACTACGTAGACGAAATCAACCTGCAATTCGGCGGCAAGGGCACAAAGCTCTACACCACGGCAGGCTCGAAATTCAAAACAAAATGTATGCAAAACGATTTGCACCTTTTAGACGCATCCGTTCGTCACCTCGGCACGGACATCAACTACGTCGTGCTGGAAAATATGTACAACGAGCTTAAAGATAAGGTGGATTTTCATTTCAACTCCCCCGTCGAACATATCGAAGTATTGGAAAACGGATACCGCATTTCCTGCAAAAACGGTACGTACGACTGCGAGAAATGTATCGTCTCCGTTGGACGCAGCGGAAGCAAATGGATGGAGCAGGTATGCGATGAGTTACAAATTCCCACCAAATCCAACCGTGTGGACATCGGCGTCCGTGTGGAACTTCCCGCAGAAATTTTCGCTCACGTAACGGACGAATTGTACGAGGGAAAGATTGTTTATCGTACCAAACAGTACGGAGATAAAGTTCGCACCTTCTGCATGAATCCCAAGGGTGCGGTCGTCAACGAAAACACGAACGGCATCATCACCGTCAACGGGCACAGTTATGAAGACCCTGCAAAACAGACGAACAACACCAACTTCGCCCTGCTCGTCGCAAAGCATTTCTCCGAGCCTTTCAAGGACTCCAACGGCTACGGCGAATCCATTGCTCGCCTTAGCAATATGCTCGGCGGTGGCGTCATTGTGCAGCGTTTTGGCGACTTGATCCGTGGACGGAGAAGTACCCCCTCTCGCATCGAAGAATCTTTCACCGTGCCTACACTCAGCGCTACGCCCGGCGATTTGAGCTTGATTTTACCCAAGCGTATTTTGGACGGCATTATCGAGATGATCTACGCCATCGACAAGATTGCGCCCGGTACGGCAAACGACGATACCTTGCTCTACGGCGTGGAAGTGAAATTCTACAATATGGAAGTGGAAGTCAACGAACATTTGGAAAGCCGTTATAAAGGCTTGTACGTCATCGGAGACGGCAGCGGCATCACCCACTCCCTTTCCCATGCGTCTGCAAGCGGTATCTACGTATCGAGAATGATTGCAGAAAACAAATAATCTCATTTATCGACAAAAGCGACGTCTGTTTGACGCCGCTTTTATTCTATCCGTTGCCCCATGGTGCTTTCCATCCCATGCAATCTATACAATAAAAATACGCCTTACACCGTCCAAATGTTTGGAGTACGT
>CAZBQP010000105.1:0-4828 GCA_964494075.1 uncultured Clostridia bacterium | reverse complement strand
TCGTCACACCGTCGTTGGTGATGAGGGGAGCGCCGAACTTCTTGTCGAGCACTACGTTTCTGCCCTTGGGACCAAGGGTGATTTTCACGGTATCTGCCAGTACGTTTACGCCTGCTTCCAATGCTTTTCTTGCGTCTTCGCCGTATTTAATCTGTTTAGCCATTTTCTTATTCTCCTTTTATAATTTAGTCTTCCACGATTGCGAGGATGTCGCTCTGCTTGATAATCGTGAATTCTTTGCCGTCTACTTTGAAGTTGGACCCTGCGTAGTTGGAGCAGAGTACTTTATCGCCGACTTTCACTTGCATTTTTACTTCTTTGTCGTCGATGATGCCGCCGGGACCGACTGCTACGACCTGACAGGTCTGGGGTTTTTCCTGTGCAGACGTGGGAAGATAAAGGCCGCTTTTCGTCTTTTCTTCTACGGTGACACTTTCAATAACGACTTTGTCGAATAAAGGTTTGATATTCATAATACAATTCCTCCTGATGACCGACTTATAAATCGGGGATTTTTAATTACATTCTATTATAAACAACTTTTCACGTTTATCAAACAACAATTTGGAATTTTTAGGATAATTTTCTTGATATTTCATAAAAAAAGTGTTATAATGAAAGAAATATGATCGTAGGATGGTTATTCGCCATGGATAAATGGGACAAACGTTTTATGGAGCTTACGGAAACGGTTGCAAACTGGTCGAGCTGTTTTCAGGAAAACCGCCACGTCGGAGCGATTATCGTCAAAGATAAACGTGTGATGACGACGGGGTATAACGGCGCACCTGCAGGGATCCAAAGCTGTGAGGAAAAGGGTGAATGTCTTCGCCGTAAACTGAATATTCCAAGCGGCACTCAGCACGAGCTTTGTTTTGCTGTGCATGCTGAACAAAACGCCATTGTCCAAGCTGCAAAATACGGCATCAATATCAGTGGCGCAACCCTTTACTGTACGCATCAACCTTGCGTAATATGCGCAAAAATCATTATCAATGCAGGCATCAAACGTGTCGTATATAAATACGGCTATCCCGATGAATTCTCCCTGCAATTGTTTAAGGAGTCAAATGTTCAACTTGAAAAATTTATTTAACAAAGACGCAAAAAATCCTATTGTTACCTTCCAAATGGAAAACGGCAAGACCTTTAAAGCAGAGCTTTATCCTGAGAAAGCACCCAACACGGTGAACAATTTTATTTCCCTCGTAGAAAAAAAATTCTATGACGGATTGATTTTTCATCGTGTTATTTCCGGATTTATGATTCAGGGCGGCGATCCCAAAGGTACGGGTACGGGCGGCCCTGGCTATCAAATTCCCGGTGAATTTTCGGGGAACGGATTTGCGCAAAACGATATTCCACACGTACGCGGCGTTTTGTCCATGGCTCGTTCTCAGCATCCTGATTCTGCCGGCTCTCAATTTTTCGTAATGCACGGCGATGCAGACTATCTTGACGGGCAGTATGCAGCGTTCGGGCAGGTGATTGAAGGCATGGACGTCGTTGACGAGATTGCAGGCGTGAAGACGGACTGGTACGACAAACCTTACGAAGAACAGAAGATGAAAAAGGTGACAGTGCAAACATTCGGCGTTCGTTATGACGCCCCTGTAAAAAAGACGAGGTAAATTCATGACGGATAACAGCATTTATACAAATCCTCTAATTACACGATATGCGAGCAAGGAAATGCAGCATGCGTTCTCCGATGAAAAACGGTTCAAGCTTTGGAGAAAGCTTTGGATTGCGCTTGCTGAATCGGAAATGGAGCTCGGGCTCAATATTACGCAAGAACAGGTGGACGAGCTGAAAGAATACGCAGACGATATCGACTATGATCTTGCGCAACAATTTGAAAGAGAGGTGCGTCACGATGTAATGGCGCATGTCAAGGCGTACGGCGCATATGCGAAGAAGGCAATGCCCATTATTCACCTTGGCGCAACGAGCTGTTTCGTCAATTGCAACGCAGAAGCCATTATGCTGGACGAAGCTTTGGATATTATTTTGAAAAAGCTCGTCAACGTCATGGATAAATTAAAACGTTTTGCGTTGAAGTATAAAGACCTTCCTACGCTCGGGTTTACTCATTTGCAGCCTGCACAGCTTACGACGGTGGGCAAACGTGCCACCCTTTGGTTGCAGGATTTGGAAATGGATTATGAGAACCTCGTGCACGCCAAGAATTGCATCAAGCTTCGTGGCGTAAAGGGAACGACGGGTACGCAAGCAAGCTTCATGGAACTTTTCAACGGCGATGAAGAAAAGGTGAAGGAATTACAAAACCGTGTCGTGGCAAAAATGGGATATGACAAGGTGTACGGCGTAACTGGTCAAACCTATCCTCGTAAGATGGATTACAGCATTTTGTGCGTACTTTCGCAGATTGCACAAAGTGCGTATAAATTCTCCAACGATATCCGTATTTTGCAGAATATGAAGGAAATTGAGGAGCCTTTTGAAAAAAATCAGATCGGCTCGTCCGCCATGGCGTATAAGCGCAACCCCATGCGTTCTGAACGTATTGGTGCTTTGGCGAGATATACCATTTCCTTGCCCGTAAACAGCGCATTGACAGCGTCTACGCAATGGTTTGAACGCACGCTTGACGATTCTGCAAATCGCCGTATCGTCAACGCACAGGCATTTTTATCTGTGGATGCAATCTTAAATATCTACATGAATGTCGCAGAAAATCTCGTTGTGTACGAAAAAGTAATTGCTAAGCATATTCGTGCGGAATTGCCCTTTATGGCGACGGAAAATATCATGATGGAATGTGTGAAAGCTGGCGGAAACAGACAGGAATTGCATGAAAGAATTCGTGTATTGTCTATGGAAGCAGGGAAAAACGTCAAAGTGGAGGGCGGTGAGAATAACCTCATCGAGCTCATTAAACAAGACGAAATGTTCCGTCCCGTATGGGATCATATCGACGATATTCTCGATCCAACGAAATTTATCGGAAGAGCGCCTTCGCAAACGGTTGAATTTATTCAAAACGAAATTGATCCGATTTTGGAAAAACACGCAGATTTGCTCGGTGAAAAGGGCGACGTTCGTGTATAATAACTATAATATAAAGTATAAAGAAAAGCTCCCTCGAAAGGGAGCTTTTTTGCTCACTTTAATCTTCGTTTTTCAAATATTTTTGAAATCCCGTACAGAGTGTAAACAAGAGCGGTTCCGCCCAAATATAGAGGGATTGCATACCAAAGTATGGGAAGGTGGATCTGCCAAGGGTTGTTACCAAGAAAGAAGGAGGGGCTAAATATAGCGACAATCTCTTCTATCCAAGCCATACTCGGCGAAGGCCCCATAGACCAACCGGGGTTGACCTTTATCAAGCTTCCTAACAGGTCGTCAGGGTTTGTGTCTGGGTAGTTGCCCGTCTTGATTAGGATTGCATCGTTTAGTAAAATCAAAAGCAAAACGCCGAAAAAAAGCAAACAAATCTTCCAACAATGGCGGATTTTTAAGGTACGCAATCCTAAAAGCCAAGGCAAGAAAGAGGAAATAAACAGCAATCCGTGACAGATATAAAAACGATATACGTCCCAGGTGAATGCGCTCGTGCCGATATACCAATAGGGAACGAGCATGGCAATCATTCCGGCAAACGAGCCTATAAACGTAAGAAAGTTTTTAAGCAGCTCGTTTCCAAATAAAATAATGAAGGGGGAAATGAGAATGAGAAAGGCACAAACGTTGTAGGCTGTGCTCAGATAGAAGGCAGAACTTCCGTTATAATGAGGATAAATTTTGCCCTTGAAAAGATGCTGTACTACGTTCAAAAGAGCCACGAAGAGAACGACTATCTTTTTCACGCAGGTTGATTCTTTACATGCAATCAAATAGAGAATGCTGCATACGAAAATCACGATAAACAAATATGCGAAATACATAAACGAACCGTAATTAATAAGCATTTGCCGCCTCCAGTCCTAAATCATTTCTTATAGTATATCATATGATATGCATAATTGCAATCAAATCATCTAAGAATTCTTTGTAAGCTCGATGAAAGTTGAAAAAACATTTTTCAGAATAAAGGAGGGACGTGTTTAGACTCATATAAATACAGTAGATATAATGACAATATAGAAAATAGTCCAAAGGGCGATTCGCTAAGCGGTTCAGCGGCGACGCCTTTTCTCTCGGTATTGAGTTTTGGTTTTGTTTCGTCTTTTTTGGCGGGTGCTTGACCGCGGATCGAAGCGACGCGTTTGTATAGTCAAGCACCCGCCGCATTGCCTTTTGGAAATTTTTTCGATCAACTTATTTTCGACAACTTAAAAGGAGTTGAAAAAAAATCGTCTTTTTGTGGTATAATAATTCTATTGATAAATAAGAATTTGCAGAGGAGTCAAATATGAAATATAAAATATACTTACTCCGCAATGAACGTCAAATTCATTTATATTCGTTTGAAGGTGGTGAACGTTTCGAGCCGGACTATATTTTGTATCTATGCAAGAATCGAACCAACTCAATCGAATAACTTATCGTTTTCGTTGAACCCAAAGGCACTCATTTAATTAAAAAGGATAAACGGAAAGAGAATTCTTTACTCGAATTACAAAACAAGGCAATTCCGACGATTACGTTTGCCGATGATAACGATTATAAAATATGGGGATTCCATTTCTTTAATACAGAGTGTAGAAGCGTTGAGTTTGCCGAGGATATGAAAATGTTATAAAAGAAAAAGCCGAAGACTAACTTCGGCTTTTATTATTGAATTTAGACTATTTCAATTTCACAATCAAACCGAAATAATCTCTTGTAAAAAATAAAACGAACGAAACCTTATCGGTTTGGTTCG
>CAZBQP010000104.1:0-4839 GCA_964494075.1 uncultured Clostridia bacterium | reverse complement strand
TTGCTGAATACGGCATTTCCTCCGTGGAAGAATGTAGAGATATTTGCCTTGCAAAGGGGATTGACTGCGACAAGATTGTTCGCGCAGGTCAGCCTATTTGTTTCGAAAACGCAGTTTGGGCGTACACGGTAGGTTGCGCAATCGCAATCAAGAAAGGATGCAAGAAGGCATCTGACGCAGCAGCTGCAATCGGTATCGGTTTGCAGGCGTTCTGTATTCCCGGCTCCGTTGCACAGAACCGTTTGGTAGGTCTTGGTCATGGTAACCTTGGCGCAAGACTTCTTTCCGATGAAACGGAATGCTTCTGCTTCCTTGCAGGTCACGAATCCTTCGCAGCTGCAGAAGGTGCAATTTCCATCGCTTTGAACGCAAACAAGGTAAGACAGAAACCTCTCCGTGTTATTTTGAACGGTCTTGGTAAAGACGCAGCGTATATCATTTCCAGAATCAACGGCTTCACCTATGTGGATACCGAGTTCGATCACGCAACGGAAACGGTGAAAATCGTTTACGAAAAGTCGTTCTCCCAAGGGGATAGAGCGAAAGTTAGATGCTACGGCGCTGATTCCGTACCCGAAGGCGTTGCAATCATGAAACTTGAAAACGTAGGCGTTTCCATCACCGGTAACTCCACGAACCCTACCAGATTCCAGCATCCTGTTGCAGGTACGTATAAAAAATGGTGTGTGGAAAACGGCGTAAACTACTTCTCCGTTGCTTCCGGTGGCGGTACGGGCAGAACGCTTCATCCCGACAACATGGCAGCAGGCCCTGCTTCCTATGGTATGACCGATACGATGGGCAGAATGCACTCCGATGCGCAGTTCGCAGGTTCTTCCTCCGTTCCCGCACACGTGGAAATGATGGGCTTGATCGGTGCCGGTAACAACCCCATGGTTGGTATGACCGTTGCTTGCGCAGTTGCTGTTGAAGAGGCAATGAAAGCGTAAAAAGGCGTTTGGTATGCGCTTTCCGTTTTGAATAATAGAAAGCGCATACTGTAATAATAACTGTAATAATATATGATTTACGCATATTGGGGGGATACGCGATAAGCGTATAGGCATGTCGTAAGGATTATTAAGAACAAAAAAAACAAATAAATTAAAATAAGGCTAAGGGTAAAATTATGAAAGAGCAAATTAAAGAGATTATCTCTAAACTTACCTTACGTCAAAAGGCTGAGCTTATGAGCGGTAGAGACTTCTGGTCTACAACCCCTTATGAAGAACTCGGAGTTCCTTCCGCGTTCTTAGCAGACGGCCCTCACGGCGTACGTAAACAGGCAGCGGCATCCGACCACCTCGGGCTGAACCAAAGTATTCCCGCAACCTGCTATCCCACAGCGGTTACCATGGCAAACACGTGGAATCCCGAACTTGGCGAGCAGATGGGGGAAGCGTTGGGCGCAGAGGCGGCTTCTCAGAGAGTAAACGTACTTCTCGGCCCCGGCATGAACATCAAGCGAAATCCTCGCTGCGGCAGAAACTTCGAGTATTTCTCCGAAGATCCTTTGCTTGCAGGGAAAATGGCAGCTTCCTATGTTCGTGGTATTCAGAAGAACGGCATCTCTGCTTGTTTGAAGCACTTTGCTGCAAACAACCAAGAAACTCGCCGTATGGTCAACGAATCGGTTATTGATGAAAGAGCGCTTCGCGAAATCTATCTCACCGGTTTTGAAATTGCCGTAAAAGAAGGCGGTGCAAGAACGATCATGAGTTCTTACAATATGCTCAACGGTCAGTTTACAAATGAAAATGAACACCTTATGAAGGAAATCCTTAGAGACGAATGGGGATATAACGGCGTGATCGTTACCGACTGGGCAGGCTGTAACAGCCGTGTAGAAGGTGCTAAATGCGGAAACGAACTCGAAATGCCCGTATGTAAATACGGCAACGAAGACCTTATCGAGGCGGTGGAAGCAGGGGAACTTGATGAATCCGTACTTGACGAAAACCTCGAAAGATTGTTGGAACTCATTTTGACGACGGATAAGGCGTTGAAAGAATCTCCCGAATCCTTCGACGTGGAAACACACGATATGTTCGCAAGCATGTGTGCGGAAGAATCCATCGTATTGTTGAAGAACGAAAACGTGTTGCCTTTGAATAAGGAAGAAAAAGTCCTTATCGTCGGTGACTTTGCAAGAGAGCCTCGTTATCAGGGTGCAGGTTCTTCCATCGTAAATCCCACGAAGCTTTTGAATTTCTTTGAAGCAATCGAAGCGAGTGGTGCGTTCCCTGCATATAAGTATGTACAGGGTTACGATAGATACGGTAAAAAGAAAGCTTCCCTTCTTAAAGAAGCGGTTGCAGCGGCAAGCGAATATGAAAACATCATTTTCTTTGCAGGTTTGGACGAAGTTACCGAAGCAGAAGGTATCGACAGAAGAGACATCAAGATCCCTGCGGCTCAGCTCGAAGTATTGAGAGAAATCAACAAATTGGGCAAGAAGGTGATCGTCGTGCTTTGCTGTGGTGCAGCGGTTGAACTTGACGAAGTGGACAACGCAAATGCAATCATTCACGCATACCTTGGCGGACAGGCGGGCGCAAGATCGGTGCTCAAAGTATTGCTTGGTGAGGTGAATCCTTCCGGTAAACTTTCCGAAACGTTGCCTGTTAAGTATGAAGACTGTGCAAGCGCAGATATCTTCCCCGGTATGGAAATGACCACCGAATATCGTGAAAGCTTGTACGTAGGTTATCGTTATTATTCTACGGCAAACGTTCCCGTAAACTATCCGTTCGGTTACGGTCTTTCCTACACGACCTATGAATATTCCAACCTCGAAGTGACGGAAGAAGGCGTGAAGCTTACGGTTACCAACACCGGTAAGATGGACGGTAAAGAAGTCGTTCAGCTCTACATATCCAAGAAAGACAGCGCAATTTTCCGCCCTGTTCGTGAATTGAAAGGCTTTGCTAAACCTTTCGTGAAAGCAGGGGAAAGTGTGGAAGTTGTTATTCCTTTTGATGATAAGACCTTCCGCTATTTCAACGTTAAGACAAATAAATGGGAAATCGAGGCAGGGGAATACACCGTGGAAATCGGCGCATCCTGCGAAGATATCCGTTTGACCGGTTCTATCGTGAAAGAAGGCACGACGGACGTCCTTCCTTATAACAAAGAAGAGTTGGCTGCTTACTACAACTGTGACGTTCGCAATGTTACGGCTGAACAGTTCCAGACCCTTTACGGCAAGGAACTTCCGAAGTCCGGTTATACGTTCTACAAGAAGAACAGAATGGTGATTCATGAAAATTGTACCATTTCCGACCTTCGCTATTCCAAGCGTTGGGTAGGCAGATTCTTCTCTTGGGCGATTCGCTTTGCGAAATCCTTCCTCTGGAAGATCGGTTCTAAATCTCTTTCGAACACCCTTGAAATGGGTATGGTACATCAACCTATCCGTGGCTTGGCGAAGTTCGGCGGCTTGAGCAGACGTCAGATGGAAGCTTTGATTATGATGTTCAACGGACACGTTTTCAAAGGTATCGGTCGGTTCTTAACGAAAGAAAAAGTAAAAAAATAATGATTATTAGGAGGAAATAAAAATGGCACAATATACAATGGAAGATGTAAAGGCGCAGATTAAGCCTTTGTCTGATAATGCGTTCATCGCTTTTTTCCAAAAAATTTGGAGAGCGTGGCTTGGACTTTGGTACGGATTTGCGGATAAACATCCCAAACTCGCAAAACTTATTTACCAAGTATTCTTCTTTATCGTTTTCTCGGAAGGTGTTACGATTTATCAATACGTTGTTATGACGTTCTTGCCTTTCGCATTTGGTTACAATCCTATCACCTATACGGCTTGGGGCTGGGCTCCTTTTGAAATCTTGGGCGTTCCCTGTACGTTGTTTGGGGATGCAAAGGGCTTTGAAACTTTCTTGGCTTATCAGATTTCCGGTCTTACGGCACAGTGCATCAACTTCCCTCTTCAGAGAAATATTACATACAAGTCCAAAGGCAATCCTTGGTGGCAAGCAATGTGGTATTTCATCGGTTACGTTTTGGTTAACCTTGTGGCAATGAGCCTTATCTGGGGTGTATGCAACTGCTTCTTGATCGCATGGAATATTCCTGACGCAATTATCGGTCTTGTGAAGACGGTGTTGACGGGCGGTGTTGCAATGGCAGTGTTCTTCGTAATCTTCTTGATCATCTTCCCTGACCTTGAAAAGATGGCAGCAAACGAAGAAAAGAAAGTGGAAGCTTTGAAGGCTGCAAATGCACCTGCTGACAAAATTGCAGAAGCTGAAGCAAAAGCTGAAAGCGTTAGAGCACAGGCAAACTTGGATGCGGCAAGAAGAAATGAAATTTCCGCAAACACGATTGCAAACACAAAAGCTCTTTCTTGGGAAGCATCCGTGCGTCTCCTTGAAACGATGAAAGCTGATACCGCTAAATATACGGCAGAACAGGTAGAAACGCAAGAAAAAGTTGTTGAAGAAAAATATCAACAGGCTCTTGAAGCTACGGAAAACAAGTATGCAGCTGTAGAAGCATACGCAGCGCTTAAAGCGTAAATGAGATAAAAGATAAGACGCAGTAAAAACTGCGTCTTATTTTTTTTGCATATAGATAGTTTAATGTTCCAGATAAAGGGGGTTGCGTATTAACGTATAGCTACGCATCAAAGCGTCGCTACGCTCGCACGAACCAAGGTTCTCGCCTGATGCTCGCATTGCAAAAAAAAGCAGCACCCCTTTATGGGTGCGAGAGGGCTTGATGCTACGCATCAAAGCGTCGCTACGCTCGCACGAACCAAGGTTCTCGCCTGATGCTCGCATTGCAAAAAAAAGCAGCACCCCTTTATGGGTGCGAGAGGGC
>CAZBQP010000103.1:0-4842 GCA_964494075.1 uncultured Clostridia bacterium | reverse complement strand
GTGTTCGATCGTTTCATCACTCCAAAAACGCAGCCTGTCAATGCAAACGACAGCATTTATAATAAAGACGGTACCCTTCGCCTTACAGGTGACGACAGTGCCTCCGTTTTGGAATATCAGCGTGCAATCGTGGAAGAGGGGAAAGCTCGAATTTTGACGACGCCCGTCAAGCCCATTCAGGACGATATGCAGTTGTACGAGCTTCCTAAGTTCTTTAAGCGTGAAGATTTGAAAAAACTGCAAGAAAGCAAAGATTCCTTGAAGGCGGATGCTGAATCGTACGTGGAAGAGCATAAACAGGATGCCCGTTACGTAGAATATATCGAACGCTTTGAGGCACGTGAACGTGCCTTGAAAGAGCAGGAAGAACAGTCGAAGAAAAATAAAAAGAAGAAGAAATAACCTCGGCAGGTATGAGATGAACGAAAAAAAACAGGCGTATGCCTACCTTGCAAAATGGTTCGAATATCTCAATGACGACTGCGGCTATGAACAATGGTCGCAGTATTTAATTGATAAGCTTTCCCGCTATCCGCTGTCTTGTGGTTTGGACGTCGGGTGTGGTGGCTGTTGGTTTACGAGAGCCTTTCAAAAATGCGGATATGCTATGACGGGCATGGATATTTCGGCGGAAATGCTCGATTTTGCGCAAGAGACTGCTTTTGCACAGGGGGTTCGCAGCGAGTATCTTTTGGGGGATATTGCCAAAACCAAACTCCCGATGCGGTTTGATTTTGTGACAGCGATTAACGATTGCGTTAATTATATTCCCAAAACGAAGTTGGATGCCGCCTTCAAAAACGTGCGCGGCGGATTGCGCAAGGGTGGGATTTTCCTCTTCGATATTAGCTCCATGCGTAAATTCAAGGAGAAAATTGCAAATACTGTTTCGGCGGATGACCGAGACGACGTCACGTATATAAGCTTCAACCGTGAGGAAGAAGACGGGGTGACGATGGACGTCACACTCTTTGTTAAGCGTGCGGACGGTGCGTTTGAGAGGTTGGATGAAGCGCACAGACAGTATTCGTATACGGAAGAGGAAATTGCGGCGGCGCTCACTCGAAACGGCTTTGAATTACTCGAAGTGGAAGGGCATCTTGGTGAAGACAAAACAAAGAGCGATCGCATTGTCTTTTTGGCAAGGAAGAAATAAAGATGAAAAATTTGGTACGTACTTTAATATATCACGGGCAGGTGTCTTTGACGCTTGCTGATACGACGGAGATGGTGGCAAGGGGGAGGGAATTGCATGACCTTTCTAAATCGTCTGCTCACCTCTTTGGCAAAGCGTTGTCTTTGATGACGTTTATGGCGTCTTGTTTGAAGGAAGAAAGGGGAGAAATTTCTCTCTCTTTGAAAGGAGACGTTTGCGGCGAGATTGCCGTTTCCGGAAATCATCAACTGAATATGCGAGGCTATATTTTGAATACCGACGAAAGGGGAGAAGGAAACGAGGAAAGCGATCGAGTATTGCTCGGCGGTAATTCCTATCTCACCGTCATTCGAGACGACGGGTACAGTCGTCCGTTCGTGGGGGCTTGCGTATTGCCCGAAGGTGCGGGCTTAGACGAGGGCTTTGAGGAATATTTCCGTATCAGCGAGCAGCTGCCTACACGCTTGTGTACGGTGGTGGAACAAGACGAGGAGGGAAAATGCCTTTTTGCCGGTGTGGTTGCGGTACAGCCGTTGCCGTTTGCGGATAAAGAAACACTTGATGCGGTAGCCTCCCTCGATTTATCCAAGATTTTGCAAAAAATAAAAAAAGAGGGCACCATGGTTGCGTTGAAGTCTGATTTTGATGTGGAAGAGGATGCTCTTGAAGTGCGTGAAGCGCAATATAAATGCAATTGTTCGAGAGAATATCTTTCTCGTGTGATCGTCTCGTTGGGAGAAACGCAGCTTCGTCAAATCGTTCAAGAGGACGGCGCTGTGCGTGTACACTGTCACTACTGCAACACTGATTATGAGTTTTTCGATGAAGATATAGATCGGTTATTTCAAAAAGAATAAGGATACGTAAATGAAGAAAACGGGTAAGGTAAGAAAAATTGATTTAAGCCGCAGTCGTTTGGCGACCATGGCGGATAAATACTATAACGAAGGGGACTTTATCTCTGCGCTGAAATTCGCACATAGAGAATTGAACGAATACGGCGGCGACGGGGAAGTTTTCGCACGTCTTGCCGATATTTACGAGGGAATGCAATTACAGGGTACGGCAATCCGTTGGTGGTTTCGTTTTTTGGACATTGCCTCTGAGGAAGATTTGCCCGACGTGTACGAATCGCTCGCCGTCAACTATTTGACTCTCGGGCAGGAAGGTCAGGCGGCATATTACTATAATCAGCTGCTCAATGCCGACGAGGAAAATATTCCCGAAGATTTTAAAATGGATATAGTCGAAGCGTTTGCGGCGCCGAAGAAAAACAAGCTCCGCTTTGTGTATCCCCCTCGCCTTGCCGATTATTCGGAGGAGATTCGTGTCGGTTCACAGGCGTTGAAGTTGGGGGATTGCGATCGTGCCATTCGGGAATTTTCCACTGTTGTCAAAGGCTCGAAGCAGTACGCACAAGCCATGGAAATGTGTACGGTTGCACATCTTTTAAAGGGAGAGACGAAGGAAGCGGAACGTGTTTGCGAGGAGCTTTTGGAGCTCGAACCCGAGAATGTACGTGCTCTTGCTTCGTTGGCTGCTGTCTATATCGAACAGGGCAGACGTGAGGAGAGTCGTGCCATCGCAGAACGACTTGCGGAAAAAGAATCGACGGATGCGGAAGATTTGTATAAGATTGCGACGGTTTGTTGTGAGAACGGACTTCACGAGGCGGCGTATAAAAAATTTTGTCAGCTGGATAAAAAGACTCCGTACGACGGCAGAGTGATGTACTTCAAAGGAGTTTCTGCATACAAGAGCGGACATATTAAGGAGAGTCTTGACGCCTTTTCTCGACTGTGTACCATTTATCCGGATGCCAGCGTGGCGAAATATTATTGGCAAGAACTTCGTCGATATGACGAAGAGGGGGGAGAACCGCCCGAATTGATCTATTTCTATCATCTGCCGCAGGCAGAACGAGAACGTCGTTGCGGTATGCTCATACAGGTGAGTGAAGCCTCCAAAGAGGATGCACTGTTGTACGGTTTACTCGTTTTATACGACGGATTTTTAGATTGGTGCTTCGATGAGATGGACGGCGAGGACAAAGAGCTGCAATTTCTGGGGCTTGTAGCGGCGACACACGCACGTGCAGACGAGTTCGTGCGGAATAAGCTTCTCGATCCCGAAGTGGCGGACGTGCTCAAATTAGAGACCTTGCGTATGTTGTACGAGCGCAATGAAGACGCAGAATTCGGGTTGGTGCTTTGCAATATCTACAAACGAGTCACCATACGTCGCATTACGTTGGGTAGAAAGCGTCGAAAGAAGTTCTTGGAAGGGTATGCGAAGGTGGCGTCCAAATTCGTTGCACTTCGTGACGATTACGGGATCAAGATGAAGAATGCGGCAGAAACGTTGTATAATGCGCTTGCGGAATACGGCAGTTTGGATTTGATTGAAAGCGCGGATGATTGCGCTTGCGCTATCTATATGTTGACGGGCTTGAAGGAACTTGGCAATAATCCCGTGTCTATCGCAGCGGCATTCGATGCCAACGCCGATCGTGTCAAAGTGTTGTTGACGGCGGCAATCAGCAGTCAATACGGCGTAAAAAAGGAAGAAGAGCACATAGAGAGCGAAGGAGAAAAGAAAGATGAAAATCATTGATTTCGACGGCATTTTTGATGAAAAAGTGGCGCAATTCATGAAAGAGAGCAAGAAAAAGCGCTCGGCGAAAGGCTGGGAAGACATCATTCCCAAACTGTATAAGCAGTTTGGCGATACGTACATTGCAAAGATGAAGTGCACGCCCAAACAATACTATGAAAACATGTCGGACGAAGCGCTTGTAGAAACACTTTCCTCGCACGTCGAACAAGAGATTTCCGTGCCTGAATTTTTGATTGACGAGTTGGAAAAACGAGGGCTTGTCGAGTTGTTGCTTCCCCTTTTGTCAAGGGAAAACGTAGAGCTTGTTTCCTACGCCGTCAGTTTGCTCGGTGATAATCCGCTCGCATTTGAGGGGTATTTCACGTTGTTGCGTTCGGGGGTGGACGAGGATGTCAAAGAGCAGGTAATTTCCCTATTGGAAGAATGTGCGGACGATGTGAAGGAGCAGGCGCTTGCGCTGTATGCGTTGGATAAAGAGGACGAGAGCGGCTTGGAAATCCTTTCTCACGTGAGAGAACGGGATGAAAGGGTGTACGAGGCGTTGCTTGCGGCGTTCTTGGAATCGGAAGAATGGCAGCTTGCATTGCGTGCAGGCTATTTGGCGACGTACGGGGACGAACGAGCGTTGCCTTGGCTCTATCGTAAGATTGAGGACGAGTCTATCGGTTTTGTCGAATTTCAGGAGCTTAAATACGCCATCGAGGCGTTGGGCGGCGAATATGACAAGGAACGGGACTTCTCAAACGATAAGGACTATTTGAGGGTGGAGGCAGCCAAAGAAAAGGGGCACGAAGAGAAGGACGATTGAGCATAACGCCATGCGACGATAGGCGTGATGAATGAATATATCAATAGGAATAAAGGTGAAAATTTCCGCATATAGTAGACCGTAAGGCTATTATCTGCGGATTTTTTATAAGCAAAATTCGGCAAAAACAGAATGGGAGGTTGCGCATGGAGAATTACAGCGTATATCAGGATATAGCAAACCGCACGGGCGGTGATATTTACGTGGGAGTGGTAGGGCCCGTTCGCACGGGAAAGTCCACCTTTATCAAGCGGTTTATGGA